>NZ_LWGF01001452.1:0-794 GCF_001635355.1 Oleiphilus sp. HI0125 | reverse complement strand
TAACAGGTTAGATTTGAGTGTGAATGTGAAGAGTGAGTTGTTGAATCTATTCCTGCAGCCTGTACCCATGGTTGAGATAGTTGGACAGTTCGATTCAATGGAGCAAAAGGCAGAGATTTATCTTGCTTCTTGTTTGGCAATTGAGCTTGATGACGAGTCTGAATACAGGCATTTATCACTGCTCTCAAAAGCATTGAATCTGCCAGCAGGTCTTGAGCATCAGCTTCGCGCGCAAGCACAAAATGTCAAAGTTGAGGTTGCGTAGTTCTTGCATTGTTCTTGCGTCGCTTTTTAGTAGTTCGGTTTGCATCGCCGCTTAATGTATTCGAGTTAGTATGCATGCGGTGATGCAACTAGGTTTATATTTGATTTGCGGTATACTTTCGCGCTTATTCTTTTTTGAGATCTATACCGAATGAATGCATTACACGATATCGCAGCACGCGCACTTCAAGACTTCTTTATGCTTAATGTGCCTTTGGCTCGTGCTGCAGAGATTTCGGTACATTCTTATGATGGAAATAGACTTGTTTTTGAAGCGCCGCTAGATCCGAATACCAATGACAAGGGAACCGCGTTTGGTGGAAGTATCTATGTCATCGCTGTTGCTACAGCATGGGGAATGTCCTCAATAAAGTCTCAAGAATTAGGTCTGGATGGTGAATTAGTCGTCGCGAAGGCTGAAATTGAGTACCTGCGCCCGCTTAGTGAAACGCTTCGTGCAGAAGTTCTCTCTCCAGATCAGGAATCCTTAGATCACTTCAAACATAGCTTTGAGACGCGAGGTAAAGCTG
>NZ_LWGF01001451.1:0-654 GCF_001635355.1 Oleiphilus sp. HI0125 | reverse complement strand
GAATTTGAATACTCGCGCAAGATAGAGTCGGTTCTAAATAATCGAATCACAAGTATTCTTGATCCGGTACTAGGCTCTGGTCGTTTTCGTTCTGAAGTATCAGCTGACGTTGACTTTACAGAAATCGAAGAAGCAGAAGAGTTGTTCAATCCTGATATGGGTGCGGTACGCAGCGAACAGACTCTGGATGAGCAAAAAGCAAATGGTGTCGACGGTGGTATCCCAGGAGCTTTGGCTAATCAACCGCCAGTGAATGCAGAAGTGCCTGAAGAAGCGGGTGAGGGCGCTGCGCAGCCGGAACAAGCAGCACCTGTTAATTTGCGTAAGCAAGCAACACGAAATTATGAAGTCGACCGAACGGTGAGCTACACCCGTCATCAAAAGGGACGCGTTTCACGTCTGACTGTTGCAGTTGCAGTGGATGACATTCGTAACATCAACCCTGAAACAGGAGAAGTGTTGTTCCAAAAGTGGAGCGATGCAGAGCTTGAGCGTCTAACATTACTTGTACGCAACGCCGTTGGATATGATGCAACACGCGGCGACAGCGTTAACGTCGTCAACACTCCGTTTGCGCCGCAAGAGATCGAAGAATTTGTAGAACCCGAGATCTGGGAACAGGCATGGTTTTGGGAAGTTGTTTGGAAAGCCTTG
>NZ_LWGF01001450.1:0-927 GCF_001635355.1 Oleiphilus sp. HI0125 | reverse complement strand
TATATGAGTTCGAGTATCACCGACAACATGAAGGTGATCACCACGGCCAACATACTAGGCTGATAAATCATTGAGCGACCTCAACACCGCTTTGTGGCGCATCATCTTTATTTGGAAAAACTAATAACAATAAACGACTGCGGTTAAGATTAGCTTGCGGAGTGACTTTCACTGTCGCAAATGCTGCTCCTGGATCGTGTGCAACTTTCGTCACGGTCGCTACAGGGTAGCCTGACGGAAAGCGCCCACCTAAACCAGAGCTCACAAGTAAATCTCCTTCCTGAATATCTGCTGTATCTGGAACATTTGCTAACTCTAAGGCGGATAGCGAACCAAACCCGTAGGCAACGGCGCGAACACCATTTCGATTAACCTGCACCGGCACGGCATGACGATCATCTGATATCAACAAAACCCGACTTTGAAACTCACTGACATCAATCACTTGGCCAACTAAGCCATATTCATCTAATACAGCTTGCCCAACATACACACCACTGCTGCGACCTTTATTGATCACAATATAATGTTTGTTTGGGTCAGGGCTCACACTTACAAGTTCGGTGACTACGACACCATCGTCAAGAACGCGAGAAGCATTCAATAACTCTCGCAAACGATTCAGCTCTGCGGTTGTACTAGCAAGCTTTTGAGACTGGCGTTCTAGAACAAGAACTTTAGCTTTAAGGGAATCTAACTCATCTTCGAGTGACGAACGGGAAGTAAAAAGAAAACCAATACCATCAGTGATATGACGCGGTACATCACTCATCCATTGAAATGGTGTCAGTACAGTACTAACACCACGCCGAACAGGATCGAGCTGATCATAACGCACATCGACAACGATCAGCACGACACTAACGAGAACCGCCAGTATCAAGCGATAGCCCAAATACGGACCTTGTACAAATACAGTACTAATGG
>NZ_LWGF01001449.1:0-786 GCF_001635355.1 Oleiphilus sp. HI0125 | reverse complement strand
AATCTTGACGACGAAGTGATTTCAGTAGAAGAACAAGCAGCGCCGAGCATCGCGGCTGTTTCTGAAACTTCTACAAACATTGAAGAAGCTAAAGCCCCTATAATTTAAGGGTTGCTATTAGTGATTCTGGGGCGTTCTCGTGCGCCTCAGAAAGATACTTTTGTTTGAATTGCTCTGGTAGACTTCGCACGTAATCTGCGAGCGAGTTTATGGCTGATCTACTGTTATTCAACAAACCCTTCAACGTCTTGTCTCAATTCACTGATCGTGAAGGCAGGTCCACACTTGCCCAATTCATCAAAACCAAAGACATGTATCCAGCTGGTCGCCTTGATTACGACTCTGAAGGTTTAATGCTGTTGGTCAATGACGGTCAATTGCAGTCACGCATCGCCGATCCAAAACACAAGCTACCCAAAACTTATTTAGTTCAGGTCGAAGGTATTCCAAATGATAGAGACTTGGAAAAACTTCAAAAAGGCGTCACTCTCAAAGATGGTCCAACGAAACCAGCCAAAGCACGATTGATCGCCCCTCCGGATTTGTGGGAGAGAAACCCTCCAGTACGCGACAGAAAAAACATCCCAACAAGCTGGCTTAAAATCATCATTACAGAGGGTCGAAACCGACAAGTTCGCAGAATGACCGCACATATAGGGTTCCCGACACTTAGACTGATTCGGCATGCCATCGGCCCTTGGAAACTCGATGACTTAAAACCAGGACAGATGCGAACAGAAACAGTTCATTTACCCAAGCAAAGTAACAAACCTCGTAATTATCAAA
>NZ_LWGF01001448.1:0-971 GCF_001635355.1 Oleiphilus sp. HI0125 | reverse complement strand
AGGGGCGAATGCTTCATCTGATGCATCAAGTAAAGCATGCGCAGCTTCATACTCACCTTTCGCTGATAGAATGCGAGCTTTACGAGCATTAACGATATGGATCGTACGCGGGTCTTCATTTGATTCTAAAACGAAATCAAGTTCTGCAAGCGCGGTATCGTAATCTTTGGCAGTCACGGCTTGTTTCGCCAAGAACAATGCTGCAAAACGCGCATATTCAGAATCTGTAAATTTCTCTTTAAGCTCGTTCGCAATAAAGCTAGCTGACTGGTCGTCGCCTAAGCCTGCTTGCTGGGTAGAGATGCTAACCAACTGCTGATATAACGCAGAGGCTGTCGCTTTATCACTCTCTACGTTGTTTTGCCATGCACGATAACCAAATACAATTGCAAGAGCAGCAACAACGGCTAGCAACACAGAACTACCGTTATTCTTCCACCAGTTTTTAATCGCTGCGATTTGTTCTTCTTCGGTCTTAAACTCGTCCACAAATTACTCCACATAACTCAATTTCTTATTAGCAGCTCATCAGCCACGCAGTAGTTTACTGCATTCAAACAACGATGTATTTAATCAAATCACTTTGAGCAACGCTTTTTTGTTCTTCATCACTCTTTAAAGGCTTAACCAAAGCTGTGTCGGTATCAATTTCGTTACGGCCAAGAATAACCGCATAGCGCGCACCAGACTTGTCCGCTTTTTTCATTTGAGATTTGAACGAGCCCTGCCCCATATTTTGCAACACACGAAGACCACCTTCAGATCGCAAGTGACCCGCTAATTCGAAGGCTTTCATTTGAGTACCATCACCGGCGGCGACAATATAAACATCCGCAACCACATTAAGCTCTTCAGGGAATACCTTAAGCTCTTCGAGCAGAAGAACAAGACGTTCTACACCCATCGCAAAACCAACGCCAGGAGAACCCTTTCCACCAAGCTGTTTTACCAAGCCATCGTAACGACCACCC
>NZ_LWGF01001447.1:0-666 GCF_001635355.1 Oleiphilus sp. HI0125 | reverse complement strand
TAACACCTAGTTGTTCACAAACAATCTTTTTTACACGCTCTTCTACAGTGCTCATAGTTTCCTCTCTTCATTATATCGGAGTGCTAACCAGCTTTATGTTTTGATTGATGCTGGTCTGCACGCTCCCTGCTTACGCCCTAGTTGTACGTGTCAGGTAATGTTGCGTGCTAGTCTAGTTGAATCAATGCCCTGAAACAAGTTCCAATCAGGCCTTTAAGACATATACATTCCGCCATTCACATGCAAGGTTTGGCCTGTGATATACGATGCATTCGGTGAAGCTAAAAAAGCTACTGCTGAAGCAACTTCAGCAGGACTACCAAGACGATTCATAGGAATTTTCGACAACATTAAGTCCTTGTTTTCTTCACTCAAATCGTCGGTCATGTCGGTCTGAATATAACCTGGAGCAACTGAATTTACCGTGATTCCACGACTACCGATTTCAGACGCGAGCGAACGTGTAAACCCTTCAATTCCAGCTTTAGAAGCACAGTAATTTGCTTGCCCCGGGTTACCCATTTGTGCAACAACAGAGCTCACGTTAATGATGCGCCCCCAGCGAGCCTTCGTCATTCCCTTCAATACTGCTTTCGATGTGCGGTACACAGAGCTCAAATTTGTTTGAATCACTGACTGCCAGTCATCTTCTTTCATACGAAGCAT
>NZ_LWGF01001446.1:0-584 GCF_001635355.1 Oleiphilus sp. HI0125 | reverse complement strand
AACGGGATGGTCTGTCATTGATTGTAGAAATTGCAGTGCGTTTTCACGCAGTACTACAGGGTCTAATAGCAGCAGTTGATCAAAGGCTGCAGGGTGGTCATGTGCGATAGAGAGCATTAACTGGCCGCCCATCGAATGGCCTACACCGAGTGCATTTTTAATCCCTAATGTGTCGATAATCTCTGCTAGCCAATGCGCAGTTCTATCCCATTGAAACTCATCATTTGGATGCTCGCTTTGCCCATGTCCGGGAGTATCAAAAAGGTAAACTGGGTTTTCGAGGTGTTTTACCACCTCATACCAAACCGCTTTGTTAAAGCCCGTGGCATGCAGAAAAACGATGGGTTTGCCTGTTCCCTCACGATAGTCGTAGCGAATTTTTATGCCATCAATGACAGTGGTTCTGGTTGTTGGGGGTGCTAGCTCGATGATGCTCGACATAATGTTGTAGTTTTTGATTACATGTTATTCCAAACCGAACATTATCCTTATCACTTTGCTCGAAGAGCAAGTGATATCCCCATCTGGAATAGTCATTTTCATTGTTTAGGTCGCATTAGAAGCAGCTAAGGTTTAGTCTTAGT
>NZ_LWGF01001445.1:0-893 GCF_001635355.1 Oleiphilus sp. HI0125 | reverse complement strand
AACAGATTTGTTTGGTGACAGTGCTGTACGATACGAACCATCGTTTAAACGATAACGCATGCCGCGCGGTCCATTGGGCGTCCAGATTTTCGCTTCAGCATCTTTTACTTCTGCCTCGTCAGCTAACTGGTTCCAGTAAAAGTACGCAATGTTCCAATCACGCACTTTCCAACTTGCCGATGTAATCACGTTCTCGCCGTTGTAATCGAATAGAAAATCTTCACGTGAGTAGTTGTTTTGCGATGAACCATTTTGCCAGCCATGGAAGTGAATAATGGTTGGTTTGGTTGGATCAAAGTAGTTTAAGGAGACATTGTTCACTGTACCGTCTTGTTCAATTGCCTTGACGGAAGTGTTGTTTTCATCAAACCAGTACAAGCCATAGTCGAGCGTATCTTGCGCTGCGGCAGCGAAACTGCTTGAGAAAATTAGGACTGAAAAACTAAGAAATTTTTGAATGGTTTTTGTCATGCTGTTTACCTTGTATTTATTTTTATAATCCGCACACGACAGCAAAACGATGTGCGCCATGGACGTTAACGGCAAACTAAGTAACGAGCAAGTCGTCATTATATGAATTAATGAGTTTGTCCTATTTGATTTAATTTATGGCCTGCTAAAAAAATTGCATCCTTTGATGACGATGAGAACTCCGCACTCAAAACTTTAGCACCGCCGGACTTTGTGTTTTTGAGGCGCCTGTCACTTAACTTTGATCAGTTTATTCCTGAAATTTATATTGATCTCCTGTAATGTGTGACTTTATGTAACTAACAAAAATAAATAATGCCCAAGGTATCTTGAGGGCGCCTCATAATGGAGTTGTATATGAAGGGACTTAGCCGAATAGTAGTGTTGGCCGCAATGGCTATATTAACCGCCTGTGGCGGAGG
>NZ_LWGF01001444.1:0-1997 GCF_001635355.1 Oleiphilus sp. HI0125 | reverse complement strand
AGATCTACTATCGCCACAACGAATCCTCGATTCCAGATTACGCGAAGGCGCGCATTGATGAACTCTCGGGCTTCATGCAAGTCCACCCAAGTATTGCCATCAACTTGCATGGGCATACCGATTTACTCGGGCCAGAACAAACGAACAAGGCTTTGTCGCAAGCTCGTGTCGATGCACTGAAAGACTACTTAGTTGAGAGTGGCATTGCAGCGTCCCGTATTCAGACCAACGCGCATGGTGAAGCGTTTGCCACGGTAACGAGTGGCGATGCAGGCAACTATGTCTTGGATCGTCGTGTTGTGATTGAGTTATCGATGCCAAGTGCTGAGCCCCAGCCGGTTGTGATGCACGCAGGCGACCGTTAATGAAATGCTTTATTGCAGTAGATGAAGCAACTTTGCTTCGTCTATGGCTGAAAGATCCTGCATTGATTCAGCCATTCACGCGTCCTTTCTATCCTATTCGTCGTCATCACGAAGCGGCAAATGAAGTAGTAAGCCGTTTAGAGAATGTAACCCTGAGTGCGACGCACGATACGCAAACAGAGAGTCTTGAAAGCACGCCGTCTTCCCAAGCGTAGCTCGCACCTTTAGGCCACTCCATGTGGCCTCTTTTTTACAAGGGAATAAGCCATGACAAACATAACAAAAACATCAATTCAACGCCTTGAAGAGCGCATCTCACTCATCGGCGTAGTGCTCTGTATTGTCGTATTTTGGTCGATGAGTGAAGCGGTATTAGCCGAGAGCAACGAGCCAAAAGGTCAGCTTCAATTTTATTCAGAAGACATGCGTACCGCTTTGGTTGCGCCTCTGGCTTTAGAAACCAATATCACAGGCAACATAAGTGGTCCTATCTTTCGCGCTAATGTTGCGCAGCGTTTTAAAAACCCTTCTGACCAATGGTTGGAGGGGGTGTATACCTTCCCGTTACCGACTAACGCGGCGGTCGATCAGCTGAAAATGTATATCGGCGAACGCGTGATTGAGGGGCAAATCAAAGAAAAACAACAAGCCAAAAAGACCTACGACAAAGCTAAAAAAGCGGGTAAGCGCACAGCATTGCTGGAAGCGCCCAAGGGGAACTTGTTTACAACACGCGTGGCGAATATCGCACCACAATCAGAGATCGTTATTGAGTTTAGTTTCCAGCAAACCTTGGATTTCAAAGATCATGGCTATGCGCTCCGTTTGCCGATTGTGGCGACACCCCAATTTGAAAAACAAAAAAGCCTAGTGTTTAAAAAGGAGCGGGTGAAAGGTGAGCGGGTGACCGTTGATCGAAAAGCATCGGATGGCGTTGAGCGTATTGGCTATCGAGAAACTGAAGAGCCCAATGCCAACCCAGTGAACATTCGTATTGATGTGAATGCGGGTCTGCCATTTGATCGTGCTTGGAGTGATAGCCACGCAGTGCATATCGAGCCCTCTACAGACAGTGCGTTTAGAGTAACTATGGATGGCGGGCCAGACGAGGCAAGTCGTGATTTTGTTCTGAACTGGTCGTATCAAGAACAGACGCATACTCAGCTCAATGTGTTTACCGAACAGAAGGACGGAGAGTATTACAACATGCTGATGTTGTTGCCGCCGGCATCATCTGATGATGTTGAGCAAACACAGCGCGCCGCGCGCGAGCTTATCTTTGTGTTGGACGTATCAGGAAGTATGTCCGGCCAGTCGATTCGTCAAGCAAAGGCTGCACTTAAACAGGCGATGCAGCAGCTTAACGATCATGATCGTTTTAATATTATCTTCTTCAATGATTCTGCTTGGCCTGTATTTGATAGGAGTAAAAAAGCCTCTACAACGAACTTACTTAAAGCACGCTGGGCGCTTGAAATACAGGATGCTAAGAACGGCACGCATATTCAAAAGGCCCTAGCCTTAGCGCTTAAACCTTCCAAACAAGATGCGTTGCGTCAAGTTGTTTTTATCACCGATGGCGCAGTGCACGATGAGGAAAGCTTGCTTGATTATGTACGTCGCAATCTTGGT
>NZ_LWGF01001443.1:0-1325 GCF_001635355.1 Oleiphilus sp. HI0125 | reverse complement strand
CATCGTTCTAAAATTGAGATATTTGAGAATCACAAACGCAGTTCTGAATTAGAAGATTACTGGAGTGCGTGCTTCCGAAACATTTATATCGGCACAAAAGAGGACGTAAAGAAAGTTCTCGATATCAATGGCAAAGAACACACGAGTTTCTGTTACACCGCGCAACAGGGTCGCTTCAAACTAACCCTACCATCTAAACGTGTTCATATCATCGACACCGATAGTACCGTTGAACTAATCGCTGCGTACATTGCAGACCAGTGCCTCGCGAAACATCCAAACAACCACTATCTCGTGAAAGCATACGAGGGTGTAGGCAAAGGCGCGATAGCTGAAAGAAAGTAAGCAAAATTTAAACTTTTTAGCCCCTAATTCAATGGGCTGTTTTTAATTGTTGTGCTTTACTAAGTCGCAATAACTAACAACTATCGCTTACACCATGACTTTAATCGCCAGAATATCTGTCTTACTGCCTTTTTTATTAGCTTCTTCCCTGCTTTCGTTTAATAGCTTTGCCGAAGAAACTATTAGCGAAGATGAACAGCCCGAATACACTAAACATAGAGATGTTCCAGAACGATTTATACAGCAACAACAAACTGACAAACTCTCCTTTGTCATTACCCCGCATAGGCGAAACTATATTCTGCCAATAAGCCATCAAGAATCCCCAAACAACGAACCCTGGATAGCAGCTGGTACTTATCGAGATGAACAACCATTTCAACACAATGAAATAAAACTACAAATCAGTTTCAAAGTGCCCTTACTTGAAGATCGCTTATTTAATGACGGCGATGGTATTTATTTTGGTTTCACTTCGAAGTCATTTTGGCAAGCATATAACAGTAATATCTCTGCACCCTTCCGTGAAACAAACTATCGACCAGAAATCTTCTATCAAACGCCGTTTTATATAGATGACATCGACGGAGCATTCTTTTTTAGAACAGGCATTGAGCATGAAAGTAATGGGCGAAGCCAGTTACTGAGCAGAAGTTGGAATCGCGCTTTTGTCGGTCTTGGTTATGCTACGAATGGCTGGGCTTTGTATCTTCAACCATGGTATCGATTACCTGAAGACGCGAAAGAGGATGATGGAGATCCATCAACGCCGCCACCCGCCAAAGGCGACGATAACCCCGATATCGAGGACTACTACGGCCACTTTGAACTCACTGCAGTATACAAGCGCGATAACTATCAAGTAGCTAGTATTATTCGCGCCAACACCAGCACCCACAAAGGCGCCGTCGAACTCAATTATAGCTTCCCACTGCATGGTCGATTACGTGGTCTAGTACAGTATTTTGACGGCTACGGCG
>NZ_LWGF01001442.1:0-923 GCF_001635355.1 Oleiphilus sp. HI0125 | reverse complement strand
AAATCCGGATCAGCTGCGTCGCCCATCTGCATCAAAAGCTGACGTTTTTTTCGCTCTACTGCGATCTGAAACGCCGACTCTGGAATGCCCTCACCATTCACTTCTGCAACCTCTGGCTCTCCACTGATACCACCAACAATGGATTCAGCGCCAAACAGCGCAAATGTAATAGCAATCGCCCAAACGATTACTTTCGCTGTGGTACCTTGCATACCTTGACGAACGTCTTGAAGCATAATGCCCTCTGAAATAACTACTTAAACTTTATGATTATCACTTTATTAGTGACGATATTTACAAAAAAGGCGCATTCCTAAGAACACGCCTTTTCGACGAGTAGCCTCTCGGCTACTTTCAGGCAAACGCTTAGTTAACAGCGTCTTTAAGAGCCTTACCAGCTTTGAAGCTTGGAATTTTTGCTGCTGCGATTTGGATTTCCGCACCAGTTTGTGGGTTACGACCAGTACGAGCTGCACGATCTTTTACAGAAAAAGTTCCGAAACCGATAAGCGTTACTTGATCGCCGCCTTTTAAAGCACCAGTGATTGAATCAACGAACGCGTCTACCGCACGTCCTGCTGCTGCTTTTGAAATGTCTGCTGAATCTGCAATTGCATCGATAAGTTCAGATTTGTTCACACTAAACCCCTTAGTTTAATTTGGTTTACGTTGTTAGATGTTGGACGCATTTCTTATTTAATTAAGACGCGATCTAATTCTTCTTAGTATAGAGTTCTAACTTTTTAGAAATTCTATTGAGTGGTCTCAGAGCCCGCTAGAATACTGCTGCCAGACGACGAAACAAGTTATACCAACTGTCTAAAACCACTGTCAAGGCAGCATTTACGCTAATGCGTATTTATTCTGCGATCTGAGCCTTTTGTTTTGTTTTTCTGCCCTTTTTGGCCTTTTGATGAGGAATC
>NZ_LWGF01001441.1:0-1003 GCF_001635355.1 Oleiphilus sp. HI0125 | reverse complement strand
AAACGCTGAGTTTGGCTACTTGACGCACCAGCTTTGGCTTCCAAACGGAACTCAAGGTTAGCCGTCTTACCAATGATACGTTTAGCTGTTGCAGTATCCTGAACACCTGGAAGCTCAACTACGATACGATCACGCCCTTGGCGCTGAACCAATGGCTCTGCAACGCCCAGCTCGTTAACACGATTACGAAGCGTGACTAAGTTTTGTTGAACGGCATAGTCTTCAATCTCTTTCACGCTTTGTTCTGAAAGACGCAAGATGAGGTAAGCCGCATCTTCTTCATCTTGATCGGTGCGTGTGAACTCGCGGTATTCTGTCGCCGCAAAAGAAGTTGCTTTATCACGCTCTTCAGCGGTACGGAATTTGATCTTTATACCGTCCAAGCCGTCAATCGAGAAAGCTCTATATCGGATACGCTCATTTCTCAACGCACTCTTAATTTCACTTTCGTATACAGACAAACGCTGACTTAGCGCTTTTTCCATATCGACTTGAAGCAAAAAGTGAACACCACCACGTAAGTCCAAACCTAGCTTCATTGGCCCTGCACCAAGTGCTTTCAACCAATCTGGCGTAGTTGGTGCCATGTTCAGCGCAGCAATAAAATCATCACCAAGCGCATCCTGAAGTACAGTTTTCGCACTCAGCTGCTGTTCAGGTGAATCAAATCGCGCCAATACAAGACGGTCTTGCAATTCAACCGCTTTGGGATTGATACCTGCTTGTTCAAGCGCTTCGCTAATGTCGTTCGCAAGTTCTTGATCAGCAACGGTCGTACTTTGAGTACCCGTCACCTGAATCGCGAAATCGTCTGGGAATAAATTAGGCGTTGCATAAATACCACCGACCACCAAAATCAGGGCGATCAATGCATATTTCCAAGCCGGATATTTATTGAGCATGTGAGCTCCTAAATGCCTTTCTAATTGTTGTGTCTAATCACATGCAACTTGAGTAGGATGTTACTAAGAAGTTACTGCGCACCAAAAAACAAAAGCCGGGC
>NZ_LWGF01001440.1:0-668 GCF_001635355.1 Oleiphilus sp. HI0125 | reverse complement strand
GCGTTATCAGCCGGATCACCCTTTGGCGGATGAGCAGGGCTACGTCATATATCCCAATGTGAATGTTGTAGAGGAAATGGCTGACATGATGTCCGCCTCGCGCAGTTTTCAAACAAATGTCGATGTCATGGAGGCAGCCAAAACCATGATGCAACGAATTTTAACTTTAGGCCAATAGGCGAGATAGACGATGACAAGTATTAATACCTCCGGTGTTGCTGATCCTCTAGCGCAGTATCGCTTAGAAAATAACGGCGAAGCGGCAAAGAAAGGTGACTTGGGTAAAAACGAGTTTTTGGATCTGATGATCGCTCAGCTCGAGAATCAAAACCCTCTTGAGCCTCAAGATAACGGTGCCTTTATCTCGCAGCTAGCTGAATTTAGTGCGCTAGAAGAAATGCAACAAATTAACAACACGGTGAATAACTTCACCAATAAGTTCCAGTCTACACAAGCATTGCAAGCGTCTGCCATGGTTGGGCGCTCTGTGTTGGTGCCAGGCGCTGAGGCTCCACTTTCGGCAAGTGGAACGATTAGCGGCATTGCAGACATTCCGTCTGGAACTAGCAATCTTTCTATCTCTATTTTGAATGGTTCAGGTGAGCTCGTGCGGCGTGTTGACCTTGGGCAACAATTTGCCGGTTCAGTGCCGTTTGAATGGGATGGTT
>NZ_LWGF01001439.1:0-1783 GCF_001635355.1 Oleiphilus sp. HI0125 | reverse complement strand
TTCGTTTAATGTTTGAATTAGACCAACCGAGCGAGCCTAGCAACCATGTTACGCTAATGGGGAATCGCGCCTTCGATACGCTGCGAAACTCAGTAAGAGACGCTGTACAACAAGGTTATTTAAAAGGCGAACCAGAAAAACTAGCTCATTTATTTTGGGCGACAATACATGGCATCGTCGTACTAGACCTAACGAACAAACTCACTTACGGAATCGACAAGCATGCCTTGCTCGAATCTTTCTTTGAGGGCGAGTTCACTTCAGCGAGAAACACGCACTAGGACAGCAAATGAGCTCTCCCACTAACGATCTCGATACTACAGGTCCGGGCGTAAGAAAGGCTTCACCCAAGGTTTGTTTTGCTCAATCTCTTCGAGGGTTAGACCGGTTAACTCATACGGCAACACCAACCAGTCTTGCGTTTTATGGAGAAAGTAGTCTGGCTCCCGACCAGTCTCAGATAAGCCCTCTTTGAAATATGGCATCGCAATACGTGTATCTTCAGGCATGTTCCGTTTAGCTTTACTTGATAAACGCTGAATAACCGCATCGATATGGCGCCCAGTACTGAATACATCATCGACAATAAGCAGCTTGTCGTCGTAATTCATATTCTCAAGCAAATATTGAATACCATGAACACGAATACCCTGATTGCCCTCTAACTCTTCAAAGTATTGTTCCATGCCGCGGTATGATGTTCGAATAGCAATATGGTCTGTTTCGACCCCCAGCGTTTGTAAACACTCTTGCACATAAATACCTACTGTCGACCCGCCACGCCAAATACCGACAATAAAGTCTGGACGAAAACCACTTTCATATATTTTGACCGCCAAGCGATAGCTATCTTCCACCAACGACTGCTCTTCGACATATCGTTTTTTCGCTTGCTTCTGCTGTTCTAGCCCGGCCATTTCACCCATCCTATTTATACTCGATATACGATACTCAGCTTGCAAAATGTTTTTGAAAAAGTAAATAATCGAGCCACTTATATTGAGCATACTGGGATTCAATCGGTGATTCTTAAAACCTACATCGGCGCACAACAATTACTAGAAGATTCGTTCCGTTTAGGCACGCAAATTCTAGATTCAGGCTTCAAACCAAGCATTATTATTGCTCTATGGCGAGGCGGGACACCGATTGGGACGGCAGTACAAGAGCTGCTTGAGTATCACGGTATTGAAACAGATCATATCGCCATTCGAACTTCTTCCTACGCAGCTGCCATTGATGGCCGCTCAAATGAGATTCGCATTCACGGTATGAGCTATCTCATCAAACACGTGAAACATACGGACCGCTTATTAATCGTCGATGACGTATTTGATACCGGGCATACCATTAAAGCGGTAATTGAACATCTTGAAACACACGCCAGAAGAAATACGCCGCAAGAAATAAAAGTGGCCGTACCGTATTACAAGCCTACACGTAATCAGACTGATATTGTGCCCGATTACTTTTTACACGAAACCGAAGAATGGCTTAAATATCCGCACTCGCTTGAAGGTTTGAGCCATGAAGAAATAGCCGAGAACAGGCCAGAGCTATACGAGATCATTAAGCCTCACCTCAAGAAGTAATTCACTCATTCAGCTCAAAGGCATAATTGACCTGATCACTGCTGAAACCGCGACTATATAAGTAGCGTTGCTGCTTCGCCTTCTGCTTTAAGTCAAAGCCGAGATCCCAATCACCAAACTTACGCTGCCGAGTATGCTTGGCGAGCTCAAACCAATCTGTATCGTCACGTTCAAACGCAAGCATCACCGCT
>NZ_LWGF01001438.1:0-748 GCF_001635355.1 Oleiphilus sp. HI0125 | reverse complement strand
GAGTTCAAGAACGCTTCGACGAAAATTAACGAATGAAGGGGAATCGTATCAAAGTATTTTGGATACGTTTCGAAGTGAACTTGCTGCTAAATATTTGAACAGTACAAATATGACGCTAGAAGAAATATCAGAACGCCTAGGATATAGCGACGCCGCAAACTTTAGCCATGCCTTCAAACGCTGGCATGGCTATTCTCCAAAGTCATTTGGTAATAATAAACACTAGCCCTCAATCAACAGCGGAAGAGGGCACGGTTGTTTTAAATCGGAAGCAACTTTAATTCAACACGACGGTTCTCTTGTCGGCCTTGCGCCGTATCATTAGTTGCAATCGGAGCACGAAAACCTAATCCCTTTGAGTGCACGCGGCCACTCGAAATTTGGCGGGCTATAAGTTGTGCTTTCACCGAGTCTGCACGTTGTTCACTGAGGGTTTGATTAAACGATGCGGAACCTGTTGAGTCGGTATGACCAGTGATTTCAATCGCTGTTTTATCGAACTCTTTTAGCACCAACGCAATAGAATCGAGCACTTCAGAGAAGTTCTGTCGCACACTTGATTTAGATACATCGAAGGTGATCTTGCCGGGCATTATTAGAGTAATTTCATTCCCATTTCGTTGAACGCGCACTCCGCTGCGTTCGAGTTTTGTGCGCAATTGTTCTTCTTGCTGATCCATATAATAACCGGCACCACCTCCGGCTAAAGCCCCAGCGGTTGCCCCAATTAAAATGCCTTTCTTTCTAT
>NZ_LWGF01001437.1:0-1170 GCF_001635355.1 Oleiphilus sp. HI0125 | reverse complement strand
AATGGTTATACAGCGTCAGTGCCGGTTTCGCCGGTACGGATACGAATCGCTTGCTCAAGAGCAGAAACGAAGATCTTACCGTCACCGATTTTTCCTGTGTTTGCAGCTTTAGAGATTGCTTCGATTACTTGATCAAGTAAATCAGAGCCAATAGCTACTTCGATTTTTACTTTTGGAAGGAAGTCCACAACGTATTCCGCACCGCGGTATAGTTCTGTGTGACCTTTCTGACGACCGAAGCCTTTTACTTCAGTTACCGTAATACCTTGCACGCCAATTTCAGATAATGCTTCTCGCACATCGTCCAGCTTGAAAGGCTTGATAATGGCAGTTACGAGTTTCATATATGTCTCCTTATTATGCCGCCTATTTCATTATTATTTCTGTCTCGACTGGGCAGCGAGTCTTCTGCTGCATCGTAGTGAACTGATAAAGCAGTCTGTGTGCCAATGATTAAAAGTTCATAATAATCAGTCGCTTATGAATATTTTTTGATGTTTTGTTTTTGAAAAGTGCGCTTAAGAAGGGCGAGTATGTGTGCTACGCACTGTTTTGGTGCTTTATTTTGGTGCGTATTCTTCAACTGTGATTCGATGGAGGGCAATGGTAGACTTGGCGCCAGTTTTAGACAGTTGGTAAGAGACTATGTTGAACCCTCAGCAATTATTCGGAGTGATTCAAGATCAGGTTAATCAAGTTTTTCCTGAATTTGGTAAAGCTGCACAGGACGAGATTTCAAACAATCTGAAGATTGTTATTTCTAGTGTTATCAATAAGTTGGATCTAGTATCTCGTGAAGAGTTCGATGCACAACAAGCAGTGCTAGAGCGCACGAGAGAAATGCTTGAACAGTTAGAAAAGTCTGTACAGGACTTACAAAGTAAAATCGACGAGTAACACTCGTTTGGTCAAAAAGCTTTGCTAAGGATGGCAAAGTAAAACTTGCACCATGGTTGTGCAATATTTGAGCAAGGATGCGTAATGAGTTTGTCTATTGTGAAAACGCGGGCATTGTTCGGCGTTGAATCCCCTTCCGTGCGTGTTGAAACGCATCTATCCAATGGTCTGCCTTCATTTACCGTTGTTGGTTTACCCGAGGCGGCCGTAAAAGAAAGCCGTGAACGTGTGCGCTGCGCACTTATAAATAGTGGTTTTGAGTTCCCGATGCGC
>NZ_LWGF01001436.1:0-1225 GCF_001635355.1 Oleiphilus sp. HI0125 | reverse complement strand
GTTTGGATCTGATTCAGGAAGACTTGGACGCGCTTGATTGGCTGCCGAGTTCATGTGCATATCGTATGGTATCAGAAGGTCGTGGTTTGGCGTCTTGGCACCCTCTAGTAAGTGGTGATGCTGATTCGGTGCATAAAAAAGGGATGTCAGCGCTTGGTCGAGTGGTGTCGGAAGATACTGTTGCGGAAGAAGAGCTTGAACTGTACATTATTGAAGA
Source organism: Oleiphilus sp. HI0125 (assembly GCF_001635355.1). Taxonomy (NCBI): domain Bacteria; kingdom Pseudomonadati; phylum Pseudomonadota; class Gammaproteobacteria; order Oceanospirillales; family Oleiphilaceae; genus Oleiphilus; species Oleiphilus sp. HI0125. The sequence goes on along the minus strand of NZ_LWGF01001436.1, from coordinate 1,008 downwards.
ATTCTCTACGGAAAAATAGTGTTGATTGATTTACCTTCTTACATTGTAGCCTGGCTTGTTTATTTGCTCTCAAGTGTTGGTTTGCTGATTGTTGTTTGGCGTATGACACGAAATTGGACATGGCGTCGCACGCGTCGCGTTACTCGAATTGTTATCGCAGTAACCCTTTTAACGCCCATGAATATCATCGCAAATGGTTTATGGCTTGCGCCGGCCTTTTTAGTTGCTGCCTATGCGCTGGCTCAAAATCAATTGGATATTGTTCAACAATCGTTTTCGGTCATGGGGGCGGCGGTTGGTTTTATGGTGCTGATGGTGCTGTTAGAGTCTGTCGCGCGACGCTTATTAGGTATGAGGTACGGTGAATGATTCGTCCGGGAATTTATGAGCATTACAAAGGCCAACGCTACGAAGTCATTGGTTTGGCTCGACACTCAGAAACAGAAGAAGAGCTTGTTGTATACCGAGCTTTATATGGGGAGCATGGATTATGGGTGCGACCTTATGCAATGTTTGCTGAGGATGTCGAGTTAGACGGAGTACGTCGACCTCGCTTTCAATACCTTACTCAAAAGTAATTATAATCTGTTCATAAAAGTCTGAATACTTTAGTCTTTACTTGTGCTTACGCGTTGTTCTTATAGTATTTTCTGCTATACCTAAAGTTATTTCCTGAATTTTATTTTTGACTCCGCGAGGAGCAGTTAGGGTGGCTTTAATGTTTTTTTTGCGTCTGCGAAAAGTGCGTCAATACGCAGCAGTAGCGTTTTCCAGTCTCTTAATTCTTTCTTCGGGGTATGCGTTTGCTGACTCAAGCGTGCAGCCGGATGTTCGATTAATTATCGATATATCTGGCAGTATGAAGAAAAATGATCCGAAAAATCTTCGTGTTCCTGCCGTCAACTTGCTTACTGAATTGGTTCCTGAGGGGAGTCAGGCAGGTGTTTGGACCTTTGGTCAGTGGGTCAACAATCTCGTGAAATACCAGGCTGTGGATGCTGATTGGCG
>NZ_LWGF01001435.1:0-900 GCF_001635355.1 Oleiphilus sp. HI0125 | reverse complement strand
TTTGGACTGAATAATGAACACCTCAGCACACCAGACGCACGAATCAGTATTCCTAAGTATATGAGACTAGGGAGAGAAGCCGCTCGCATGACGCGAAGTCCATCAATTGGCTTAGAATTTGGAAGAAACACCTTAGATAGCCATATTGGGCTTGCGGGATATACAGCGGCCTGCGCGCCAACACTTCAACAATCCTTGTCACATATCATTGATATGGAGCTACTAAACAGTCGCAACACTAGGGGAAAGTCATCTCATTTTATGAAAGATGGCCGGCTTCATTGTCAGTTTTATTCCATTAGCCCATACAATAGGTATAACTATTTTGTTGTCGACACGATGCTCGCCTCATGGCGGTCTTTCACTCAACGTCATTGCCCCGAAGCTGAATGTCACCATATTGAGATCGAATACCCTTTGCCATCATACAAAGAAGATTTCGAAGACTTTTTTCAATGCCCCGTTTTATTTGGCCAATCAAAAAATGCATTGATCCTTAAGCGAGGACACGAGACATTCGTGCTCAATCAGTCCCATCAACCAACATTCTCAAAAATGCAGGCTATATGCGAACAAGAACTTATGACTTGGAAATCAGGAAAAAGCATTTCAGACCAAGTCATAGATTTGATCTCTGAAAACCTTAGCGGTACACCACCGGAAATTGACTTGATAGGGAAAAAACTTGGATTAGCAGGCTGGACGCTTAGGAGAAAACTAGCGCAGGAAGGTCATCATTATCAAACACTATTAGATAATACACGTAACGCCTTGGCTCAGAGCTATGTGAGAGATACAGGGCTCAACTTCACTGAAATTACGTTTATTCTAGGATTTTCTTCACCATCATCATTTCAGCGCGCGTTCAAACGTTGGACAGGCATAAGTCCAGGCGCTTAC
>NZ_LWGF01001434.1:0-979 GCF_001635355.1 Oleiphilus sp. HI0125 | reverse complement strand
AATCCAGATAACGACTGCACAACATTTAACTTATTGAATGGAGAGTTGAACCAAGAGACCTGGCCAAAACTATTTGGAAAACGTCACGTCAAGCCGAGCGAACTTTCGTTTGAAGATATGGTATCGCTCTGGCGAGGGAAAACAGACGACGAATATGGCGTTGCTGCTGTCGTATCTACAGCGGCGATCGCACTGAAACAAATTGAGAAAGATATAAGCCAAGAAAAAGCGCTTGAGAAAGCACAAAAAGCTTGGGACGACCGAGAAAAAGATAGGTTTTAATTTAAAGCGCAAGACGTCGGGCTGCCAGCGTCTTTTCAAGCGCTCTGACTATTTATAATACGCGTTATCTGTAACAGTATGGTCAGTAGAGTCTTTAACGCCAGAGAGCTCAGGAATCACCTCAAGTAAACGCTTCTCAACGCCATCTTTAAGTGTAATTGATACAGCACTACACCCCTGACAACCACCACCAAACTTCAGTACAGCGACATTATCTTCAGTCAGCTCAACCAAACTTACTTCACCGCCATGCGATGCCAAGCCAGGATTAATATCAGTGACTAACAGATAGCGAATACGCTCTTCAACACTTGAGTTTTCATCAACTCGTGGCATTTTTGCGTTTGGAGCCTTGATCGTTAACTGCCCGCCCATTTTCTCTTCGGCGTAATCAACAAACGCTTCTTCCAAGTAAGGAATACTTTTAGTTTCGACGTACAATTTAAAACCTTCAAGCTCAACTACCGTATCATCAGGAACGATATCTTCCTTCTTACAGTACGCCAAGCAAGTTTCAGCACCCTTAGTACCAGGCTGCGTCACAAACATACGAACGCCCATACCAGGCTCGTCTTGACGCCCTATTAATTGCCCTAAGTAGGTTTGTGCCGATTCGGAAACTGTAACCATATAAATACCCTCGAAAATTTGGCGTAATTCTATGCTTTTTGGACCCAAGATAAAAGCCTTAGTAATT
>NZ_LWGF01001433.1:0-1490 GCF_001635355.1 Oleiphilus sp. HI0125 | reverse complement strand
AATACTGTCAGGTCAAAATCCCACTGCGTGATCGAGAAAACACCCACCACGATAATTACATCGTGGATAAGGGCCGCTACGGCACCCACAGAGAATTTGAATTGGAAGCGCAAGGCTACATAAACCATAACGATACCAAGTGCGAGCAACAACCCTAGACCGCCCTGCTCACGCAATTCTTCACCGACTTGTGAGCCAACAAATTCTGCGCGCTCCAGCGTTACCTTCTCACCACTCTGTGACAAGGCATTCAGCACTTGCACACCAACTGTGTCGTCAAAGCCTTGTGACAAACGAACTAAGACAGAGGTATCTGCACCAAAGTTCTGAACAACAAGCTTGTCGTAACCTGCATCATTAAGGGTCGCTCGAACCTCCTCTAGATCAGGAGCAATTTCGTACTCCACTTCCACCAATGTGCCACCGGTGAAGTCGAGACCCAACTGCAAGCCCTGTGTAGCAATAGAAGCTATCGATGCGATAAGAAGCAAAATAGAAGCTAGCGCTGCTAGTTTGCGTTTACCCATGAAGTTAATCGTATTCATATTTTGTTTCCTACCACCTATTAACCAATGGATAACTTTTCAACTTTACGTGAACCGTAAACCAAATTAGTAATGGCACGACTCAAGAAAATTGCAGTGAACATTGAGGTAAAAATACCTAACGCTAAGGTAACCGCAAAGCCTTTCACTGGTCCGGTGCCTACAGCAAACAAAATTATCGCTGCGATAAAGGTTGTGATGTTTGCATCTAAAATCGCAACGAAAGCTCTGCCATAACCCGCATCAATCGCTCGTTGTGGAGACATGCCTGCTTTCAATTCTTCGCGTATACGCTCAAATATGAGTACATTCGCATCAACTGCCATACCGACCGTCAAAACAATACCTGCAATGCCCGGCAAAGTTAACGTCGCCGATATCATAGACATCAATGCACACAAGAGCACAACGTTCACTAATAGCGCGATGTTCGCAATCACACCAAATACACGGTAATAAACAAGCATAAACAATAGTACTAGAGCAAAACCGATCTGCACGGACAACAAGCCAGCATCGATGTTAGCCTGTCCTAAGCTTGGTCCAACCGTACGCTCTTCAACGAAATACACTGGTGCCGCCAATGAACCAGCACGCAATAATAATGCAAGCTCAGCCGCTTCAGTCGGGGAATCTAGACCGGTAATACGGAAGGCATTACCAAAGGCAGATTGAATTGTTGCGAGGTTGATGATGTTACGAATCTCACGATTGCGGCGTTCGACCACCTCTTCACCATCAACAATACGCTTACGCGTTTCTGTTTTCTGCTCAATAAACAAAACACCCATACGACGTTTGATGCTGCGCTTCGTAACGTCAAGCATCATCTTGCCGCCGTTACCATCAAGCGAAATATTTACCTGCGCGACGCCATTTTCATCAAAACCAGCATTCGCATTGGATACGTTACTACCCGTAACGATCACATCTTTTTCGAGAATA
>NZ_LWGF01001432.1:0-1045 GCF_001635355.1 Oleiphilus sp. HI0125 | reverse complement strand
AAGTCGCATCACTTCACCAACAAGGGAGCAAGCGAGGAAGAATTTCCCTTGAAAACGGAGGTGAACTGGGCGGCGGCTTATTCCGAGTATTCCTCCCATAGAAGAAACGCTAGTGAGCAAATTTAGATTACCAGCGAGCCTCTTCACCACGAATTGTTAAGCTTGAGCCTCGATCGAAACTCACGTCTGAAATATAAAAACTTCCGATAGTGTCAGGGCTCGAACTCCCTTTTACACGAACATTTTCAATACTAATTCGATCAGCTTCGAAACCTGTATAGAATCTTACGCCACCGTCATCAAGGATTGTCATGGCAGGCATATCATCGAAACGACGAAAGCCATCTATAGTCACATCAGCTTCAATAAAGTTAGACAACGGACCAAATCCCATAACGGTTGTAACCGCGTCCATGGCTTGAAAAGCCACTTGCTCCTCAGTGGTATCCTCGTCATCCTCTTCTAGTTTGTTTTCTGCCCCAGTGCTAGGCATCTCGTAACCGAACTGTGGCAAAAGTTCGCTACCTAACACAAAAGGTCCTTGCGCTTCTGCACTTTCTAACTCTGCATCGCTTAATGCAACGAACCCAGCAGGCAAATTAGCAAATTGTATTTCTGAAGATGTTTTAACTGATGGAACTACAGGTTTTACCATGGAAGGAACTGAAAAGCCCGCAACCGCATGAAACGGCGCCCACGCGATTGTTGTAAACGCAGCAACACGGCGCAATAGATCTTGGCGCTTCAAAGCACTCTCTAACTGATTATTGCTAATGTAACCGTTATCTAAAAGAATCTCGCCTAATCGCTTACCACTTCTACCCTGCTCTGTAAGCGCGAAATTAAGCTGAGACTCTGTAATAATGCCCTTATTGACAAGAACACGACCCAGTCTTGATTGCTGCACAGACTTGCCCTGCCCACCACCTCTAAAATGTAAAAAACGCAAATTTGGATCACACTCAAAGCATGGTTCATCGATTAAAAACTAGCCACTCGTATTGGTAAGGGGACGTAACCCCTACGTAACGATATGAAATTTGGT
>NZ_LWGF01001431.1:0-629 GCF_001635355.1 Oleiphilus sp. HI0125 | reverse complement strand
CGATACCGGCAACCTCTGCCGCTAAACGCATTTCTTCTGCAACGAGCGAGGATGTTTCGGCAACCGATTGTGCTAGTGAGCCGCCGGCGGTTGTTGCATCTAGTTCCATGAGTAGATCACCCGCTTCCACGGTTTGGCCTTCACGCACATGAATAGCGCTTATAATACCGCCATCAAGATTTTGAATGACTTGTGTATGACTGAGCGGAATGGCTTTTCCTTGGCCGCGAACAATCTCATCAATACTCGAAGTATAAGCCCAAGCAATGAGCGCGAGTACCATGACGAGCAACACCCATAAGGTGATTTGCGCCACTTTGGGCGTACGCATTAACTCGCCTTGCGAGGCATCTGTAATAAAATCTAAGTCTTCTTGATGCAGCTTCTTCAATTGTTTTTTGCTGAGGTGATCACTAGTGCTCATGCTTCACCTCCGTCTTTAGTATCGGACTTACCTTGTGCAGGTATTTTTCCTGATAAGCGATCGAGTATTTCTTGCTTGGCGCCGTGCATTAGAATTTCACCATCATCCATTACCGCGAGCGAGTCGAGCAAGCTCAGTATTGCAAGACGCTGTGTAAATACGATGATGGTCTTATCAGATGCAAGCTTGCTTAAACGCGTGATTA
>NZ_LWGF01001430.1:0-1161 GCF_001635355.1 Oleiphilus sp. HI0125 | reverse complement strand
AGGGTGCGGTACAAGCTGAATCTTCTGAGAGTGACTCTTCAAGTGATTCAACTGATGGCGATACACTGCAGTAATTGGCTTTGATATGACGAATGAAGCAGAAGCGTTAGGCCGCTTGCGTAAAGATATAGATCGAATTGATAGTGAAATTCATCGTTTGCTGAATGAGCGTGCAAAATGTGCGCAACAGGTTGCTGAAGTAAAGCAAGCTGCTTCAAATGGTGAAGAGGTTCAGTACTATCGTCCTGAGCGTGAGGCGCAAGTTTTACGCTCAGTGATGGAGCGCAATGAAGGCCCTCTCCCTGACGAGGATGTGGCGAAACTATTTCGTGAGGTCATGTCTTGTTGTTTAGCCCTAGAGCGCCCTCTCAAAGTTGCTTACTTAGGCCCAGAAGGTACATTTACGCATGCTGCGGCACTCAAACATTTCGGTCATTTCGTAAAAGCGGAACCGCTTTCAGCTATTGATGAAGTATTCCGAGAAGTAGAGTCGGGGCAAGTGAACTATGGCATCGTGCCAGTTGAAAACTCAACTGAAGGGATTGTTAATCATACTTTAGACAGCTTTATAGACTCACCTTTATTTATTGCAGGTGAGGTAAAGCTTCGCATACACCACAACTTGCTCAGCGGAACTGAAACCAAGCTTGAGAATGTGACCCGCGTTTATGCGCACCAGCAGGCGCTAGCACAATGCAGAAAATGGTTGGATTCGCATTGTCCGCAGGTTGAGCGTATTGCTGTATCGAGCAATGGTAAGGCTGCGAAACTAGCCGCTGAGGAGCCTGGAGTTGCTGCCATCGCAAGTGATATGGCGGCAGAGCTCTACGATTTAGATTTCCTAGCAAAAAATGTAGAAGACAGTCCTGATAACACGACACGTTTTCTTATTATCGGTTCTGAGGTCGTGCCTGCGAGCGGCGAAGATAAAACATCAATTATGGTTTCAGTGAAAGATAAGCCGGGTGCTTTGTATCACGTCTTGGAGCCATTTCAGCGTCACGGCGTGAATATGAATCGCTTAGAGTCTCGGCCCTCTAATAGTAGTACTTGGGCTTACGTTTTCTATATCGATTTTGATGGTCATTTTGATGATGAGAATGTTCAGGCGGTGATCAAAGATATTTCGCCAGATGCCGTCGACATTAAGCATCTTGGTTC
>NZ_LWGF01001429.1:0-886 GCF_001635355.1 Oleiphilus sp. HI0125 | reverse complement strand
ACATCATGGATCACAGCACTCACATCTTGAGGTGAGACGAAGTCTTTTCCTTTAATCCATGCGTAGGCCCGTGCACAACGATCGAGTGAAATTGTGCCTCTGGGGCTCACACCAAATTCGACCCAACGTGCAAGCTCTTCGCTAAATCTTCTTGGCTCTCGCGTCGCCGTCGTAAGGGAAATAATATAATCTTCAACAGCTTCAGACATGTGAATACCCAAAACTTCTTGTCGTGCTTGTTGGATAACCGCTTTACTTAATGTGATTCCAGACTCAGCTTCACTGGCGGCTTTCTTGAGCTCATCTCGGACTAAACGCAAAATAAGCTTTTCTGCTTCCGCAGATGGATAATCGATCGTTACATGCAAGAGAAAACGGTCAAGCTGCGCTTCAGGGAGAGGGTAAGTGCCTTCTTGCTCAATTGGGTTTTGTGTTGCCATCACTAAAAATAAATCATCAAGCGGGTAAGTCTGTTTACCTACACTCACTTGATGCTCCGCCATTGCTTCAAGCAAAGCGGCTTGTACTTTAGCTGGGGCACGATTAATTTCATCTGCAAGTACGAGGTTGTGAAAAATCGGTCCGCGCTGAAATTCGAACGAGTTTGTTTCCATTCGATAGATCTCGGTGCCTGTAATATCAGAAGGCAACAAATCCGGTGTAAATTGAATACGCTGGAAGTCGCCTTCAATTTGATCTGACAAAGACTTAATTGCCTTTGTTTTTGCAAGCCCTGGCGCCCCCTCTACAAGCAAGTGGCCATCGGCTAGCAATGCGATCAGCAAACAGTCCACCAAATGTTCCTGTCCAATGATGGTTGACGACAGTTGCGTCTTTAGAGACGAAAATACTTGATTGGCTTGCATGTTGGATGAGTCTCAACTGA
>NZ_LWGF01001428.1:0-1560 GCF_001635355.1 Oleiphilus sp. HI0125 | reverse complement strand
CCACGCTTAACATGCCATGGTTGTTAAAGAACTTCAGGAAAAACTCAACTGGAAAATTCATCATTACGTCTGTTGACGCAGACCAAATAGCTGCCCCCATTGGTATGATGTAAAAATCACGAAATTGACGAGAATACCCATTACGCTCAATGTATTCCCCTAAGGTCATACTGAGGTCTTCGCCTTTATCTAAGGCAGAGGTAGTTTGCTCATTAAACCGCAGAATATCTTTGACCATGCGCCAGAATTTAGGACGAAACAAGTTGCGGCGTTGAGCAAACAACGAATTGATATTCGTGCCGTTATATTCGAGACCACTGTTTGCACAATGAACACTAAAACTCATATCTGAGTTTTGCCATGCAACACCTAATTGCTCCATCAACTTAATAAAATTTGGATACGTCCAATCATTAAAAACGATAAAACCAGTGTTGACCGGGTAGCGCTTCCCATTATGTTCAATTTGTTTTGTATGCGTGTGCCCACCAAGATAATCATTTGCTTCAAAAAGCGTGACCTCATGATGCCTACTCAATAGATAGGCGCTTGTGAGCCCAGCAATGCCAGAGCCGACTACCGCAATTTTTTGTGACGACTGAACTTCGGTCATCATAAATTTGTCTTTCCTTTGTCTAAATCTGTTGAACTGGTTTCGTGACGAGACATCGATCCCAAGAGTTTAAATTTGGCCTTAGTAGGCAGCCACGCTAGAAGCTTGAGACTCCAAACAAAACGCTTTGGGAAAGACACGTCGAATACATGCCTGTCTAAACCCTTCACGATCTTGTCGGCTGCATCTTCACTCGACACCATCATAGGCATATCAAAGTCGTTCTGCTGGGTCAGCGGTGTATCAACAAAACCAGGGCTAACCAACTGAACATCAATACCCTCAAGCTGCCAATCTATGCGCAAGCATTCCGCAAAATAACGCAACGCACTTTTTGAAGCCCCATAAGCATGCGCACGAGGAAGCGCCTGATAAGTCACGCTGCTCGACACGAACACCATTGACGCATCGGCATCCGCAGCTTTAGCTTTTTGGAGAAACGGATAAGCCACCCGCGAGATTTCAATCGCAGCAAAGTAATTTGTGTCGAAAACGTGGCGCGCCAAATCAGTATCAAGCTGATCGCTGTCCATGTACTCACATGTCCCAGCGTTGACAATCACCATGGATAAGTTCGGAACGTTTTCCTGCAACCAAGATTGAGCGTTCGCAATTTGATCTGCCTGAGTTACATCTAAAACGAGAACGTCTGCAAGCACACCAAAAGTTTCGATTTCAGCCTTTACGCTTACTAACTTGTCCTCAGATCGCGCACTTAAAATAATTCTGCCGAAACCGCCATTGCGCGCATACTCGATCGCTACAGAACGTCCGATACCAGTGCTGGCACCGACGACCCAAAGCGTGGAATGTTGATTATTTCCGGTCATGCGCGATCTCCGCTAAACCAATCGTTGTTTCAGTTTCCTAATGAGAAATCCCAAGGCAGGAATATGCTCATATAGCATCTGCCCTGCGTCGAAAAAGTCTCGATGATCGCACACCTT
>NZ_LWGF01001427.1:0-729 GCF_001635355.1 Oleiphilus sp. HI0125 | reverse complement strand
TTATTGGAGTGCAGGCATGGAAGTATTCGATGCCGTTGCCCACAGTTTCTCAACCATTGCGATTGGTGGCTACTCAACACATGACCTAAGTATCGGCTATTACAACAACGTACATATCGAACTTGTTGCGATCTTTTTCATGTTCATTTCTGGCATCAACTTCGCACTGCATTTTGCGGCGCTTCGTTCCAATAGCCCGATCATCTATTGGAAAGATGCAGAATTCAGATTTTACACCGGTGTCATTTTCTTAGTTTCCATCATCACGATTGCGACGCTCTACCACACTAGCACCTACGACCCTGGCACATCATTCGTAAAAGGTTTATTCGAGGTGGTATCCATTGCCACTACAACGGGTTTCTCAACGGCTGATTTTGCCAACTGGCCTTTTGTATTACCGTTTTTACTCTTCGTTGTCGCTTTCATCGGCGGCTGCGCAGGATCAACTGGCGGGGGCATGAAAGCCATTCGCGTGATGCTGATATTCAAACAGGGCATGCGCGAGATAAAGCGCTTGATTCACCCTAATGCGGTGATTCCTGTAAAAGTAGGCAAGAAAGCCGTACCTGATCGGGTTATCGAAGCCGTATGGGGTTTCTTCTCCCTGTACGTATTCTCATTCGTTGTGCTTTTGTTACTGCTTCTCGCAAGCGGTTTAGATCAAGTAACTGCATGGTCGGCAGTTGGTGCCTGCATCAATAACCTTGGACCAGGTCTGGGAGATGT
>NZ_LWGF01001426.1:0-813 GCF_001635355.1 Oleiphilus sp. HI0125 | reverse complement strand
GCTTTTACTAGATGTTATTCTCCCCAAGTGCACAGGGGTTGAGCTTGCGAGATTAGTACGCCAGCACACTCAATGGCGCAACATCCCTATTATTTTCCTTTCCGCAGAGGAAGACCCGAACGTACACCTAAACTCTCAAGAGTTAAGCACCACTCCATTTCTCACCAAACCAACTGATCAATCTAAGTTAGTAAATGCTATAAAACAGCAATTATCTGACAAGCAATCTCACGCAAAATAAGCAAAACTAGCCCGTAAATTTGCTAAATTCGCTGCTATCTTGCAGGAATAGTTTGCGAAGTTGCACAGCGAGCACTAGAATTGGCGCATCATTAGCTTTGCTTAAAAAAGAGTGCTCTTCATGCCAACAATTCTTATTCTAAATGGCCCAAATTTAAATCTCCTAGGGAAGCGAGAACCTGAAATATATGGTTCAGAAACACTAGAAGATATTGTTTCCAGAACAAACGCTATTGCAGAACAACATCAAGCAACGATTGAGCACTTCCAAAGCAATGCAGAACACGAGCTAATTGATCGCATTCATGCAGTCAGAAATTCAGACGTAATTGCCATTGTGATCAATCCTGGTGCCTTTACACATACAAGCGTTGCTCTACGTGATGCTCTGTTAGCAAGCGACTTACCGTTTTATGAAGTACATATCTCAAACGTTCATGCACGTGAGAGTTTTCGGCACCATTCCTACTTTTCAGATAAAGCGATTGCCGTTATTTGCGGCTTAGGTACGCACGGTTACGATGCGGCAGTAGAAGCCGCTATTCGCGCATCGCAATAGCAAAGAATTCAAGA
>NZ_LWGF01001425.1:0-1085 GCF_001635355.1 Oleiphilus sp. HI0125 | reverse complement strand
CAGCCGCTGGCAAAGTCCGCTGCGGAGCTTGCATGGAAGTATTTGATGCTGTCGCTTACCTAATCCCTCAGAACGGAAATGAAACGCTTAAATCGCAAGATGACACACCAAGCGAAATTCCAACACCAAGCACAGAACACGAATCACATACTCACGAGACCGATGACGAAGAGCTTATCTTTGAAGATTCTGATGACGAGAAAGAGAGCGCAAAGAAACAGTCTTTATTCGATGATTCTCAGCTTAGCGATTCTTTAAAAGAAATTGATAGCTCAGGCGCACACGCATTCTCATCTGAAGCTGCACACCACTCAGAAGTGGCTGATAGCAAAGACGAAGAATGGACAGCCCAGATATTAAAAGACGACACGCCAACGAAGCCTCTTAAGCAAGAACCCAGCTTAGATCTAGAGCCTCAAAAAACATCCCACACTAATGATGAGCTAATAAAACCATCTGCCGACGATGCACCTCAACGCATAGACTTCTATTACGAGGAAGAACAAACCGTTCACAGAGGAAGCTGGTTAAGAAAAAGCGTCATTACACTAGCGTGTCTCGCCTTGACGGCCGTTCTCGCTGCACAGATCGCGTGGTTTCACTATGAACGTCTGGCGCAATATCCTCTAGCAAAACAAGGCTTTCAATTGGCATGTGAAAAACTAGGCTGCAAACTGCCTGAGCTTGTTGATCTTGAAGCCATAAAAAGTAGCAATTTGGTCGTTAGAAGCCACCCTCTCAAGGCAAACACTTTAATCATTGATGTCGTGCTTACTAACACCGCAGACTTTGACCAAGAGTTTCCGCGCCTTGCTATGTACTTTTCGGACATCAACGGCAAAACTATTGCACAACAAATTGTAGAAGCGAAAACATATCTTAATGATGACACTCTTGCTCAGCAGTCTATGCAAAGAGAGAAAGCCATGCACATCTCGCTTGAGGTAGAAGATCCTGGTAAACAAGCAGTGAACTATAAAATTCGTTTCTTCCCTGCCAAGAAGACGAGCGGTTAAACATTTTTAGAACGTTTAGCCGCTCAAATGTCAACCACTCCGCACAAAATATAACCAAAAAAAAGCGCT
>NZ_LWGF01001424.1:0-862 GCF_001635355.1 Oleiphilus sp. HI0125 | reverse complement strand
GCCTCAGAGCCATCATTGCGTTGCATTTTGAAGCGAGGATGTGCCTCTTCGCTAGGCTGTTGATCTTTACGCTGCTGAGCGTGCTCCTCACGGTACAAAACATAAGCCCGTGCAACTTTCTGCATCCCTTGACGCATCAAGCCTAGCTCAACTTGATCTTGTATATCCTCGATATTGATCGAGCCGCCAGATGGATATTGCTTTTCAAAGCGACCATGAATACCACTTACAATCTGATCGGCAAGCTGCTTAACGTGGCTTGCATCCGCATGATCATGATCCTCTGCGGCCAATATTGCTTTGGTGATTGCGACTGCTATTTTGTCACTATTATATGAATCGAGAGTCCCATCGCGCTTGATCACTTTAAGCTGGAAATTAGAAGTGTTTGAGACTGGTTTGATATTAGGATCAGAGAGTGCATTTGGAGTTGTCATAATTAATTCTCATCGCGTTTCGGTCAACTAGACCAATAACCCTTCGCCATAAAAATCTATATGAACAGCACACACAGTGAGACAACCAATAAAGCTGCCATTGCCAATAATGCTGTCTTTCGATCACCCTATAGTCGCGAAGGTATGAAAGCCCATTTATCTTGTGATAAATGGGTTGCTTTGGCAGGTCTTCGGACTTATGGGCGTGTGTTAAATCTAACGATTATCCTACAGCGACGACTTCCCAGAATTTTACGTTCCAGTGCCTAATGCGTGTAGCTATCTTGCTTCGCATTATGTCGCTTTCGTTCCCAATTACCGCTGCGCGTCAGTTCTGGATTTTCACCAGATTCTCTCTTAGCACAACTAATTCAGAGACATTCTTACGTGTCTATTTAGTAGATGTGAACCAATGCAAAACACAA
>NZ_LWGF01001423.1:0-926 GCF_001635355.1 Oleiphilus sp. HI0125 | reverse complement strand
TGTATTGATCGTTTTGGTGTTTCATCTATTCCATTTACGTATTTAAAGCGTGTTCGAGTCCGTTCGATAAAAATAGACACGAGTTTTATTAGGGATATTCACGAGAACCAAGAAAATCAGTTTTTCTTGCGCTCGGTCGTACAAATCGCGCATAGCCAAAATATTCAGGTTGTTGCCATAGGTGTCGAAAGCGCAGCTGAGTTGGCTGTTTTAAAAGATTTAGGTGTTGATGCTGCGACTGGCTATCAAATTTGTAAGCCGTCACAGGCTCAATTCTAGAAAGAGAGTCTCTTACATGAATAAACAAAAGGGTTTATTGCTACTTGTTCCGATTTATTTGCTTGTCGTAGTGGTGCTCGGCTTTTGGTGGAGTTCTGAACCTGATGTTCCGGACTTAGCATTGGTTGTAGAGCAAAGAGCGGGAGTCACGCTCTCTGATGCGCCCATTGGTGTGGCAACAACTGCGAGTCTTATTGAGTTGTCTGATACTTTGCTCGAAAAGCCTGGAGGATATTTATCAAACGATTTATTCCTGCCGGGCGTGTTTCTGGACAATATGCCTAGCTGGGAGTTTGGGGTTCTTGTTCAAATACGAGATTTATCTAGGGTGATGAGAAAAGACTTTAGTCGCTCGCAAAGTCAGTCCCAAGAGGATGCAAGTCTTAAGTTAGCAGAGCCGCAGTTTCACTTTGATAATCGTAGTTGGATTCTCCCGGCTTCAGAATCTGAATATCGCACAGGTGTAGCAGCTGTTGAAAACTATCTCAAACGCTTAGCGGATGAATCAACTCCTAATGCACAGTTTTATGCGCGTGCCGATAATTTAAGCGCTTGGTTGTCAGAAGTTGAGAATAGACTTGGGGGGTTGTCTAGGCGTTTGAGCGAAAGTGTGGGGCGCCCGAGTTTGGATCTGGGGCTTGCCGGAG
>NZ_LWGF01001422.1:0-12741 GCF_001635355.1 Oleiphilus sp. HI0125 | reverse complement strand
AATAAATACAAACTCATTGGGCTATTTTTACTATTAGCCAGTGCAATATTAAAAGCCCAACAGACCGTTGTGTTAAGCAGTGGCGAATGGCTGCCATTCCAGTCACAAAACCTCAAACACGGCGATGTCGTGGCGCACATCGTTAGCGAAGCATTTAAAACGCAAGACATACAAGTGGAGCTGGAATACTACCCATGAAAGCGCGGTTATTTGCTTGCTAAAAACGCAAGCATTGATGGGACATTCGTGTGGTCCAAAAAAGATGAACGCTTTGCGGACTTTTTGTATAGCGATACCGTTATTACGGATGTTCCGGTTGTGTTCTATCAAAAAGATGCACCGATTCCTTGGGAAGCTGAGAACTGGGAAAGTCTAAAAGACATTAAAGTCGGGGCGACGATCGGATATACCTATCTATCGAACTTCAGAAAATATGAAACAGAGGGTTTGATTCAGGTAGAGCGATCGGAAACAGATTCATTAAACTTCAAAAAATTACTGCGTGGACGAATAGGTGCTTTCCCAGCAAGCTTAAACACCGGTTATGGGCTGTTGCAAAGCGAATTCACGCAAGAAGAAATTGATCAGTTAACTTACACCCCTCAAATGCGTCCCTCTTATCAGCCGACCACATTCCATTTATTGATTAGTAAGCTCACTCCAGACGCAGAAAGTATCATGTCAGCATTCAATAAAGGACTAACGAAATTGAGAAAATCTGGGTACTATGAAAAGTTTCTAAAACAATCGCGAAATGGTTTCTATGAAGTTTCAGATTAAGGCCCCCACTTTAAAATAGAGGCCCCAAACAGTGCTCTAAAAAAGGCGATCTAAATGTGCTTCAAATCGTTTAAGGTCGTCATCGACGCTTGGGTTTTTCATCACGTCATAGGCCACGAACGTTTCAAGCGGCTCCATTGCGAAGAACCGAAAATTCACATGCATCGGGAAGAACAAATCATCAACCGTTTTGCCTTGGAATAAATATTCACCTGGGTCATTAAACGCTTCTTCGAGTGCGTTGAAAGTTAATGACAGCATATATTTTTTACCCGCTGCTATGCCTCCACCGCCATAGTTTTTCTTAGGTGCTTAGTGGGTACGCCCATCAACGTTGCACAACTAGCCACCCATACCAGCCGTGTAGACTTCATCCATATATTTTTTGAATGTCCATGTCACGCCCATCCAATTCACAGGCGTTTGAAGAGTCACAACATCAGCCCAAACATGATTCGCAACTTGTTCATCCACATCATATTCTTCTGCAGAATTCACAACGCGCGTTTCATGCCCCTTTTCTTGTAGACGAGCCTCTGCCAGCTCCACCATGGTTTTGTTTAATCGACCTTCTGAAAAAGGGTAAGGATGATGCCCGTTAAGAATTAGCACGATTTTTTGCAGGTTCAAGCACCTCGCGTTAACTGGGCACCCGAGAAAACTAGTTGTTAATACGAAATTTGAGTTAGAAAAGAGCGATACGCCTTCACAGATGCATCAGGAACCTCTTCCATCGGTAGATGCCCCACGTCTTCAAATATATACATTTGGGTTTGAGCGATTTCTTTTTGAAACCGATGAGCATTGGCTACCGGAAAATAAAGATCCTCTTGTCCCCACATTACAAACGTTGGAACGCTTACATCAGAAATTAACTGTGAGTCTTGGTCTAGACGCGCTTTAACACGTTTTGGGAACGCCGCTAAATTACCCGGATAACGGGACAACTCAAAATATCGATCCACTAGCTTTTCATCAACCAAGGCTGAATCGAAATACACATCCCTTAGGCCAATGTCATACATAAATCGAGGAGAAAAATGGCTCATTATCGTATCGAACACCGGCCATTGTGCGAGCTGAATAGGTGGTGGCCAGCGCTCTTGAGGATAACCTAGTGAGTTCATCAAAGTTAAACTTGCAACCTGCTCAGGTTTTTCTAGCGCGTATTGCCATGCAATGCGCCCACCTAATGAACTACCCACGAAATGTGCGGATTCAATATTCAAATGCCCAAGAAATTGCTTTAAAAAGGTCACATCGTCTGACACTTCGTAGCGGTCTTTGTAGTCAGGACCGGTCAAGCCAAAACCAGGTAAATCCATACGGATAATGCGGTAATGCTGTTTCAATGATTCAGTCCATGCATCCCAAGTATGCAGTGAAGATGCCGTACCATGAATCAAAACGATTACATCGCCCTCTCCTTCATCCCGATAATGAATACGGTTTCCATCGAGCTCCATAAATGAAGAAGATGAGTTGGTATATTTTTGCTCTAATACTTGTGGGTCGATGGATTGACTGCACGCACTGAGAAGTAAGCTAAGTACAAGAACGAAAGCGCTAAAAATTCGCATCACAATTCAGTCCTGTGGGGTTATGATTGAAGATGCGAATGTTAAAAGTAAGCCAAACAGCAACCTAGGTCCTTCGGTAACACGTTTATGTCTATTGGTAACACTGTCTCATGCGCAGCAGCGCAAGACCTAGTCGATATATGTCTTGAGTTAGACATTTTATCGACGAAAACACTGAGTGAGCTGGGATGGGATAGGTCATGGAGCAATAGCCCTGACTCGCGCCTACCAGAATCGGTTCTGATCTCTTTATGGCAAGAGATCGACAAGCACGATAAAGGACGAGGCCTTGGTTTACGCATTGGACAAACAATTAATCCAAACGCCAAGGGATTATTAGCAAGTTGGGTTAGTCAATGTAGTAATTTAGGCGAGGCATTAGAAGTATTTACAAACAATCTTGTGCTCATGAATGCCTCGGAGAACATCACCGTGCACAGGCAAGATAGCCTTGTTAGTTTGACCTTTAATATCGCAAGTAAACAACAATATCCTACCATCGCGATCGAACGCAGTATGAGCGCCGTGATGGCGTGGGCATATTCACTGACGGGTAATGAACTTACGATAGAAAAAGCCGAATTCAGTTTTCCAGAGCCTGATTACGCTCATCAATTTAAACAGATTTTTGGTCACTCAATTCGATTTAACGCTTCATCAAATAGAATCTCGATCAAAGCGCAAGCACTTGAGCTCCCAATCGTCAGCAGCAACTCGTTAGTGAAAGGGATAATTCAATCGAAAGCCTCAGAGCTACTATCAGATATTCAAGGCACAAGCTCGACCCAAGAAAAAGTAAAAAAACGCATAGAAGAAAGAATCAAAAGCTCAGAACCAGTTAGTGCGGAATTAATTAGCGCCTCGCTGGGAATGAGCAGACAAACGCTCTACAGGAAGCTAAAAGAAGAGAGCAGCGATTTTAAAACTTTGTTCGATCAAATAAGAAAAGAGGAAGCAGCAAAACAACTAGATCGAGGAGTGAACCTGTCTTCGTTGAGTTTGCATCTGGGCTTTAAAGAGACGAGCGGCTTTTACAAGGCTTACAAGCGTTGGTTTGGCCACTCTCCTAAAGCGGTCTCTCGAGATCAAACTAAGAACTAGAAGCTAAGAACTAGGTCAAAGCTGATCTCTTCTCGCGAAATGCCCTAGCCCATTCGGACAGACGTGATCGCAGGGTGTTTTAGTAACACTTTATTTGCTGCTTTCTCAGCTTTGTCACCAAGATGCAAATGAATGATGTGTTTCTTCTGCGCTACATAACGACCCAATTGAGTAAAGTCGCGGTGAACTCGACGTAAACCCAGTAGCCCTGCCTCCCACGTGCAGAACCCAATCACAAGTCCGCAAAAAATGAGTCCTGCGCTCATGTATTCTGAACTCATTAAACCCAGACCTAAAAAACCGAAAAGCGCCACACCGGACAGGAACAAACCAAATATTAAGCCTGACCGCATCGACGGAATCGCATCCGTTTTCAGTAACTCGTTTTCAGCCTTGAGATGATGCGTGTCGACGCCATAGGCGTCGCCGCTCCAAACAGAAATGCTATCCTTCTCTACTCCAGCTTCCATCAACTCGTTTTGAATTAGCTCAACTTCGTCTAAATCGTCTGCCACAAAATACGTGTCTTTCATACGCTTACCCTCGTTCAAAGTAGGATCAGTTCGCAAAAAGAAATACGCTGTAAACGATATTTGCGTTGAGTCATAAAAGTGAATAAATGTAAAAAGACTGATAGTCGTCCCTAATGGTGCAAAATCTCCACCTTAAACTCAGACTCAATCGATTGAATAAAGGCCTTAATGGGAACGCTGAGCGCTTGCTCATCTTGATTATTCAGGCACAAACCTATCGTGCGGTTGATATCGAAATCTTCGATTGGGATAAAGTTCAGATCATAAGGGGTTGTTCGATTCGTCATAATCGACACACCAACATTCGCGGCAACCAACGGCAACACAAAATCGTCCCGTTCGATCTGCATGATTGTCTCAGGGTTAATGGATTGATTCTGAAAGGCATCAAATACCTTCTTTGTAGATGGTGGCATTACTGCAGGCTCACATTCAGCATAGGACGATGATGAACATTCGTGACGCTATAAAAAAAGAGGGCTTGGTACTTCCAAGCCCTCCTCAACCTGTCGGGAATTATTGCGCGTCATTGATCAGCGGAAACCTGCTTTATATTTCAGGACAACTCCCCTTTGATCAAGGGCAAATGCTTCACATCTGAAAACTCGGCGACACATTATCTCTAGAACAAGGCAAGCAAGCCGCACACATAGCCGCACTAAAGGTATTGAGCCAAATTGATGCTGCACTCAAAGATACGCCGTTTCGCTTTAGCAAAATCATTCGCTTAGACGGTTTTATCAACGCCACAGACTCATTCACACAACATGCCGACGTGCTAAATGGCGCTTCAGACTTATTTGCGAAAGTATTAGGTGAGCAAGCAGGACACATTAGAACCGTACATGGCTGCAATAGTCTGCCTGCTGGGGCAAGTGTGGAGTTGGCCGTGACGGTAGAACTTTCAAGTCAATATGTGATCGAACTCCCCTATCAACCTGCCTATTTTTTAGAGATTAATGCACGGAAATAGACATTAGCCGACCTAAGTGTCGCACCGATCACTATACCCGCTTCAAGAGGTTAGGTGACGTTAGCGATATGGTTATTGCTGAACAAACCTGATTCTTCTCACGGTGTATATAATACTGGCCTTCATGACTCTCCATCTATCACTCCAACACAAAACACAACCATTAGTTCTGTCATCCGCTCAATTCCTTCTGGCATAGCCATCCCAGTAATTGAATACCCTTCAATGTAAGGAATAATTAATGAAACCGTTTCGGCAGCACTTTTTTCACTGTGTGCTACGGGGAGTAATTTGGCCATGAGAATACTGGCCATTTCTTTGTAGTACTCAAGTATATATTTTTTGATGGCGTCATTGCGACTAGAGATTGCCCAGTATTCTCTGAAGATTCTACACATGTCAGAGAGATGGACGCCCTGGCTTAGAAATGCGCTGATCAAAGGTGAAAGTTTTTCCTCTAGGCTATTCCGATCTTTTAAAGTGTTGATGCTTCTGAGTTCATCTAAGCATTGTTCAAAGTATCGGTCTGCCATGGCCTTTAACAGTTCGTCTCTATTCTTGAAGTAATACTGAACATTACTGAGTGACATGTCGGCATGACTTGCCACTTGGCGCATGGTCACTCCGAAGCTGCCTTGGTTTTTAAGCATCTCCAATGCTACATCAATTATTTTCTCAGTTTTTGCGTTTAGCTTCACTTTTAGAATCCGGTTAGTTCTTTAAATCAATTGTTGATATTTTAGGTCGTTCGACCTATATTTTCCAGAACTAGGTCGTATGACCTAGTTCTTTGATTGAATATAAAGGAGAACAGATGAAAGCGCTTGTTGTGGAGAATAAAAGTATCAGCCTTCAAGAGGGTTTGAGATTGCCAAAAACAAAAGGCAATGAGCTCCTGGTTAAGGTCGTCTGCGCTTCCGTCAATCAATTGGATGCCGAAAATATTCAGGGGAAGTATGACTTTTTACTTAAGATATTGGGCAGCAATTATCCGGTGAAAACGGGTATTGAGTTTTCAGGTATCGTGGTAGAGGGATGTGGTAAGTTCAAACAAGGTAATAAGGTGTTTGGCTACGTGAACTTGATGAAGGGCGTAAAGGCACATCAGGAATACATTTCAGTAAGTGAAGACTATATCGCGCTCATACCAGATGGATTGAGCTTTGAGCAGTCAGCGGCATTGCCCTTGGGCGCTCTGACTAGCCTAGTCGCGTTGCGAGACATCGGTGGTCTAACTCAAGGCTCGCGAGTCTTAATCAATGGTGCATCAGGCGGCTTGGGGGTGTATGCCATTCAGTTGGCGAAGATCTTCGGTGCGTCGGTGACTGCCATCGCTGGAGCAGAGCAGGAGACCTTCTTAAATTCACTGGGGGCGGATAAGGTCATCAACTATCACGAACAGCCAATCGAAAGCTTAACGGAAACCTTTGATGTCCTGTTAGATCTGTCCAATCAAAAACTATTCAAAGAGATTAAGCATCTTCTGAAAGCAAAAGGACGATTTATACCGGCTGAGCCGAATAAGCATTTGTTGAATATAGTCGCGAGTTTCTTTACTGCGAAGAAAACCAATTATCTGATGGTGGATAGAGGTGATCATGAACAGTTAACACAAATTTCCGAGTGGGTTAAAGAAGGAAAGCTAAAGCCATATGTCGATAGCGTGTATGCCTTTGAAAACTACCAAAGCGCTTTTGATCGACTGCGGGCTAAAGGCAAACAAGGCAGGATTGTGATTAAGATTTCGGCTAATGCAGGTGCTTAATCCTGACGATTCCTAATTGCTTAATACAAGGTCCTGTAATATCGCTGAATTCAATGGATCGCTGCAACACACTCATTAAATCGGTCTGCAGGGGTATCAGACTCCAATGTTTTTCGTATCGAGAGTTTGACTCTCTAGCAATGTTATCCAGTTCTTTTTAAGAGTGAACTGGCAGGTCTGTGCCTTTCAGAAAATAATCTCTCAGTAGGCGATTAGTATTCTCGTTGCTACTTCTTTGCCAAAGGCTCTGAGGATTACAAAAGTAAATCTGAATGTCGGTCGCTAGCGTAGGTTTTTGTTGTGAGCTCATCTCATGGCTACGATCCCAAGTCAGTGGCTTATACAACTCAACAGGTTACTTTTTAGTTTGCTCGATTAACGCATTGATCACCGTATCTGATTTTCTGTCAGCAACCTTAACGAGTATTGAATAGCGAGTGTGACGCTCTACTTACGTCGCTATAAAAGCGTAGTTTTTTTCCTTGTATTAAATCTCCCTCCCAGTGACCTAGTAAAGCCCTGTCTTCGAGCGAAACAGCTCGTTCAAGGATGGAGACTGCATTTGGTATCCCGCCAAGACCTTCTCCTTTTAATGATGAAGTTCTTGCTCTGCGTATTAATCTCTTTGATCTCAATAGCAATTGGAGCTCTTTCTTTAATGCGCCTCTAGCTTGTATGAATAGGCTCTTATAGATCATTTCATGCAACACTTGGTACGATTCAACCTTTGGAAAAGCCTTTTTTAGCCAGCACGATATTTGTTCAGGAGACCACTTCAATCCTAATTTCTTTTCAAGGGGGGATACTAAATGAGGATTTTCTTTTAACTTACAAAGTTTAGGTCGTTTAGCATCCTCCCAAGCACGACTATCAGCCTTCGCCGCACGATACTTCTTAATTCCTCCATAACGATTAACTTCGCGAGTAATTGTTGATGGGGAACGATTAAGGTTGTGCGCAATTTGACTGATGAATAACTTGGCAACTATACCTTTAGAGATTTCTTCCATTTGTTATTTTGACAAGGCGCACGGCGATCTTTTGCGCTCAGACTGTCTGATGCTTCCTGTCGGTGAAAAAATATTGTATACAGAGCTAGATGATCGACTAATTGAAGTTATTGATTCTCCCTCGCTGTATCTATCCCAGATAAAATCTTTAATTTCTTCAGAATGAAAAATTCTAGTTTTGTAAACCATATCGCTTTGCCTCCATCTTTAGATATAAAAATAGAGTGTTGCGACGATCAATTAAATTTAGATCGAATAGCGAACCTTTGAGATCTGTTTGAACCGACTCTTTCAATCCTCAGATCGCATAAACCCTAACGAAAAGAATTCAGACAAAACCAACAAAAGTAGTTTCATTGCTTAAAATTAGAATGCGGTCAACAACTAAAGAGAACTATGTGTCATAACAGATTTTATCGATCAGTATAAAGGAAACATCGCTATTGCTAATTCCTGGGAGATGAGATATTTCATAGATCGGTAACCACCAAGCCAATTCCAATCGATATCAATACAGAGCATATTAAACGCTTTAAAACCAATTGCTTTTCCTTAAACACCAATATTGAAATGACCGTTGCTAAGACAATACCGCAATTGCTAATGGCTACCGCCGATGAGGCAGGTAAACTGATCATAGCCCGAACAACAAGCGCATATGCAACACCAATAAAAAGACCACCCAATACAACCAATATCGAATGCGGTCTTTTCTCTGGCACAAAAGTGTCGATACTTCTAAATTGTTGAATTGACAAAAAAACGAAAGAAGCGAAATACCCAACCGATATATAGCCAAGTTGAGCACTAAAACTGGGTAGATAGTTGACTGCTACTTTGTCGCTCAGCGAATAAATGCTCGTACCTATCGCCGCAAGTGATGCCCATTTCATCGCTGGGACAGTGCGCTCGCCCGGGTCAACCTTAGCTAATAGCCATAATCCAGAAATACTAAGGAAAATGCCCGCCATGCCCCATAAGCCTAACTGTTCATCAAATAGTAACCATGCCCAAAGCGCTATTAAAACTGGAGAACTTCTGGCAATTGGATAAACAAACGATACGCTAGCCAGGTGATAGGCACGTCTAAGAGCGAAGAAATAAAATACATTAGCTACTGCGGAAAAAAAAAGGGCGATTATGAGTTCAGCGTTCCATTGAGCCTCGATAACCAAACTGGTTATTGCCCAAGGCGCAAAAATAAGCGTATGGGCCAATAAGCCCCACCACAAAAAATTTGCGCGCGGATCCGCTAAACGAGTCATTACGTTCCATGCGACATGCATTAGAACCGATAGCGTCAACAATGCCAAGGCATTATCGATCATGGGCTACTCCCTAGTTGACCCGTTTATGTGCTTGGAATGTGCTCATAACGTTAAGGTCATGCCATCATAGCCAGCAATGACATCACTAGGCAGCTTATCTCCGTGCTGCTTTAACCACCTATCAAAGTCGTGCCCAATGTGAGTCATGATCGTCTTTCGTGGTCCAATAGAATCGTGTAAGGCCAAAGTTTCGTTGAGATTGTTGTGGTTTCTATTGTCAACATCAGGTGGAGAACTTGTATCAATAATCAGATACTCCAAATCGGTAGAAGTGAGGTATTCAAGCACTTTAGGCGGTAAGCCTTTTGTGTCGGTGAAATACGCCACCGATTTCCCGGCACACTGGAATAAATACCCATAGGTGAGTTTTGAATGAATTAGAGGTAATGAAGTCACCTCAAGATTTTCCAATTTTAGAGTCGCGTATTTCTTTTGATGGATAAACTCGAGCAAGCCGGGGTGTTTGTACAAATCAGCGCAGCCATCCTTATCGGGGGGACAAAATACCGAAATGTTGGGCTCTTTCCCCCAGCGGATATGAAACAAACCCTGTACGTGATCAGGATGAAAATGTGTTAGAAATATTGCATTCAGAAAAGACGCTTCAAATCGCTCGCCAATATCCATGATTCCTGCATCGATAAGGTAAGCCGCACCTTCAACTTCCAGCAATGCGCTAGCTGGCCTTCTCCTGAGTGAAGGATCTGATTTCGCTGCACTACAAACCGAACATTGGCAACCAAACAGCGGAACTCCGCCTGCCGCCCCCGTGCCCAAGAGCGTTATTTGCATAGTGATGCAGCCTCTTTGGCACAAAGTTTCCTTGTCACAATCATTTCAAATAGTTTCTCACCCGCCTTCTCCAAAGAATGATTATTTTCAACATAAGGAATGCTCTGGGATAGAAGAAGATTTTCGTCTTGCTGTGCTTTAGCAAGCCGTTTTTCAATCTGCTCTTCAGACTCCCTGCCACGGGAAACCAGGCGGTCTCGCAGTATGTTGGTATCAACATGAATCAATATCGGATACAGCATATCGAAACGTTTGCGCGCTACAGATAAATACGAGCGAGAGCCGTTAACCACTACACTAATCCCGCGGCTTAACCACTTTTCCACCTCAATGCCGATACCATAGTGTGTGCCATGACTGTACCAATCCATAGAAAAGAATCCCGCTTCTTTGCGATGTATAAATTCATCCTCCGATAAAGCGACATGGTTCTCCCCCCCAGCATCAGCTTGTCGCGTGATATAACGGTGAGCAAAGGCGATACCGTGCTCAGGACGACAGCGTTGGCGCAGGTAGTGGATTAAAGAATCCTTACCCGCACCGGAAGGGCCGATGATATAAAACAACCTAGCCATGGTCATATTGCACCTGAAAAACCAGGTCTCCCGCGCTCCAAGTACGTGAAATTTGGGGAAGACCACCGGGCTGCCCAACGGCAATGAGGTCTGCCCTTTTTCCTGAAGCAATTTCACCACGGTCTTCCAGCCTTGCCGCCTTGGCCGGATTGTAAGTCACTAGTTTAATTGCCTCCGCTAATGACATGTCGACTAGTTTAGGAATCTCAAACACAGCCACAATCAAAGCCGCAGGAGAATAGTCTGCACACAGACAGTCAGCCACGCCATGCTCTATGGCTTCGATCGCTTTCATTGAACCTGACTGACTCTTTCCTCGCAAAATATTAGGAGCGCCAAAGACGGTTGCCATATTAGCTGATTTAGCAGCTTTGGCCGCTTCCAAGTTAATCGGAAATTCTGAGATATCTGCGCCAATTTCTCTCATCGTCGCTACTCGTTCAACTGATTCATCATCATGACTAGCCACTGAAATATTACGTTGATGAGCAAGCGTACTGAGCTCTTTCATACGTTCAAACGCTCCAGCAGCCGAGCTTACCTTGCGTTCAACAATATCATCAATTTCGGCTTCAGTTTTCTTATACGTGCGACTCAAATAATTCTTGTAAGCTGCCATGTCCTTGAACTGCCCCTGACCTGGCGTATGATCCATCATTGAAATCATGTGCATCGCATCCTCCTCAAGCAATTTCTTGAGAATTGGCACACCGGTTTCGTCTGTAATTTCATATCGGCAGTGAACACGATTATCCACCAAAGCATGTGGTTGCCATTCATGCACAGCGCGCGCAACATTTGCAGCAAAGTCATTGTTTCGCACGCCAAGTTCTTCATGCGCAAAAGACAAGGCATGATAAACAGTCGTGATCCCGGCAGCCGCATTGCGTTTATCTGCCTGAGCACAGGCAAAATCTAGAGGAAAGTGAACATTCGGGCGCGGTTCAACTTCTTTTTCCAGAGCGTCGCAATGAATGTCTATCATGCCAGGCATCAAGAGATCTCCCTGTAAATCGATCACTTGCTCCACAGAGACTTCATCAGGATTAATCGAGTGAATAAAACCGTCTTCAATCAGCAAAGAGGCATCGTTTAATATTTCGTCGCGTAGTACGATTGAAGCGTTCGTAAGCAGTGTCTTCATGCGTGAGTCATCTCTAGTAATTGGTCTACGGATTTAGGAATTTGAAGTTCAACGACGTGCTCCGCCATTTTTTCAACCAGTGCTGGATCATGAAAAATAGCCAGCATGGCGACGCCTTGCTCTTTCAACTTCTGCAATTCACCCAGCACCACGTCGGTCGTAATGGGATCTAGACTGGAGGTAGGTTCATCAAGCAGCAGCAATCTGGGCTTGGCTACCAAGCTTCGTGCTAGATTGACTCGCTGTTTCTCGCCACCGGAAAAGTTTGCCGGAGATAAACTCCATAACCGTTCAGGTAAATTCAAACGTGCCAGCATATCGCGAGCACTATCCAGCGCTTCGTGCATGCTTGCACCACGTTTCAAAAGAGATTGAGCGACAATAAACTCGCTAGGTTTGCGCGGTAATATGTGAAGAAACTGCGTGACAAAACTAATCTCATCCTGCCTTAGCTGTAGTATCTGGTGCTCATTGGCTTTCGCTAAATCGATCTTATGACCCTTCGCTGTTTGATAGAGTATTCGCCCATAGGTAGGTAAATAGGTTCGATAAATTCCCTTGAGTACACTTGATTTACCTGAACCAGTCGGACCGATAAGCGCAGTAAGCTTCCCTTTATAAACAGAAAGCTCTACATTTTGCGAAGACGGGATAACTTTCCCCTGTTCGTGCAAGACAAACTTCTTTGCATAACGTTGAACACGAAGTAAGCAGTCGTTATTAGGGTTAATTGAAGTATTGATCATAATATCCGCCCCCCTACTATAGTGCCGAGGCAACAAGACGTTGCGTGTAGGCATGCTGTGGGTCTTCGAGTACTTGATCCGTTAAGCCCGACTCAATCACTCGACCGTATTTCATCACAAGTGTTCGCCCAGCAAGCAGACGAATAACGCCAAGGTCATGGGTCACCACAATCATGGCGGTTTCCATCTCTTGCTGTATTTCCATAATCAAGTCGAGAATGGCCGCTTGTACGGATAGGTCTAATCCCGTTGTCACCTCATCAAGAAATAACAGTGGAGGATACGTCGACAAGGCTTTGGCGATTTGAACTCGCTGCTGCATACCGCCAGAGAAGGTTTTGGGCAATGCATCGATTCTTGCTGTCGGCACCTCAGTGCGATGCAATAGTGATCTTGCACGCTCTCTTATATGGC
>NZ_LWGF01001421.1:0-41774 GCF_001635355.1 Oleiphilus sp. HI0125 | reverse complement strand
ATTTAAAATATCTTCAAATTCTGATTTAAGTGAATTGGATAATTCGGTCTCGCATTCCTCGTCTTGTTCCAATTGCGTGACCATTGTTCGCAGGCAATCGACTGAACGAAGGAGTAGATCAACATGCTCTGCAAGAATTTTGAATTGATCTGATCGAATCAGATCAAGAAGCGTTTCTACGACGTGTGTAAAATCTGCAATTTGCTGAAAACCAAAGGTACCACTACCACCCTTAATTGAGTGCGCAGCACGAAATATTTCATCAATGCGCTCAGAATCTAGATTGTCAGGGTCCAGCTCTAAGAGAGCTGCCTCCATTATGTCTAAGCCTTCGTTACTTTCTTCAAAGAAGACCTGATGAAACTGACTGAGATCTACGCTCATACTTCACCCCATGAAAATGGTGCTTAACACTACCCCATCACTTTCTTGATGGTCGCGAGTAACTGGTCCGGATTAAACGGTTTAACAAACCAGCCCGTGGCGCCAGCCTCTTTACCTTCGGATTTCTTATCGCCAGCGGATTCCGTCGTTAACATAAGTATCGGCGTGAACTTATAATCAGGAAGTGTTCGTAGATTCTTGACGAGCTCAATGCCATCCATTACTGGCATATTTACGTCTGATAAAACGAGGTCAATATTGGCACCTTTCGCTTTTTCCAACGCTTCTTGCCCATCTCCAGCTTCAATTACATCGAAACCAGCACCCTTAAGAGTAAATGTCACCATCTGCCGCATTGATGCAGAATCATCGACTGCGAGAATTGTCGCCATTCGAATACCTCTAGTAGTTGTCCATTCGCCTTATATCTTTATCGTTGACACAACAACCAATTGCGTTATTGGTAGCGTTCAGAAAGCTGTTTAAATCCGAGTAAATCGGTACATTCTCTCAAACCATCTGACGCTGTTATCTCAACTTGAATGTTCAAGTTATCTGCTGTTGTGCAGGTACTCGACAAAAGTTGAATAATTGCTGTATCAGCTCTTTCAACTGCGCTTGCGTTGATATGGAGGGTTTCGGACTCTGACAACAACGTGTCGATCTCGTGATGCAAAGCTTCAGCCTTTGCAATAGTTGCAGGACCTTCAAGCGTTAATTCGTTGCCTGCCATGTTTGACCCTATCTTTCGTTAAAATTCAAAAAATTGACCATAAAAACACACGCAACATTACTGCGATGCCTCAACTGTAGTTTGAATTTTTATAAATGCACGGGGATTGGCGGGAGGGCTTAGATAATTAGGTTATAACCCAACATTGGGTTAGTTCATGCTAGCTGCCAAGATACTAACGATACTTACTCGAAATAAAATCATCGAGCATTCTCGATTCTTGCTTTTTTTCTTCCTTTGCGAGTTCTTGGCGATGCGTATCGTCACGCAATTGAGCAAGCGATTTGGTTTTTTCTCGCAGTGTCACCCAATGTTTTTTTGCTTGTTCAAATTGCAAACTTACATTGTTCACAACAAGAGATTGTTGATCAATCGCATTATCGAGTTGTGCGACGAACTGCTGGTAGCTAGTTAGTGTATAGGGGTTAGAAGCTCCTTTCATGGAATTACTAACACCTGCAAGGTAGGATTCTCGATACTCCTTCAAACTATCCAATTGTTGTTGAGCATCATCAAGCGCCTGCCTAGCCTGACGCAAAATGGTACTAGCTTGGTCTTCCTCTTTCGTTGCCAGATCTACGAGCAAACGCAAACGATTTACTTTCTTTGAAAGGGCCACAGAAATTAGCCTTCAGCGCTTGTTTCAGCGTCAGGAGCGACCACGCTTTTTAATTGCATAATCGAGACATCGCTCGTTGCTCGTTCATTGAGCCCTTGCTGTAAGAAGTTGCGCATTAAGTCGATTCTAGAAACCGCAAAATCGGTTAATGGATCTGAGCCTTGCGCATAAGCACCAACAGAAATGAGATCTCTCGCTTGCTGATATTTTGCATACAACTGCTTAAAGCGCTGAGCATCTTTAAAGTGCTGTGGATCAGTTACCTGCGGCATAACACGACTAATAGAAGCTTCAATATCGATTGCGGGGTAATGCCCTTCTTCCGCTAATGCTCGCGACAAAACTATGTGGCCGTCTAAGATTGCACGCGTTGCATCCGCGATCGGATCTTGCTGGTCATCGCCTTCTGTTAACACGGTATAAAAAGCAGTAATTGAACCGCCTCCTTCAACGCCATTACCTGCGCGTTCAACAAGTTGCGGAATTTTTGCGAAAACAGAAGGTGGATAGCCTTTGGTAGCGGGAGGTTCGCCAACGGACAAGGCAATCTCTCGTTGTGCTTGGGCATAACGAGTAAGAGAATCCATTAATAGCAACACACGCTGGCCTTTATCTCTATAGTATTCAGCAATGCGCGTACATAACGTTGATGCTCGCATTCGCATGAGCGGCGAATCATCCGCGGGCGATGCAACCACAACAGAACGGCTTAAGCCTTCTTCGCCAAGAATATCCTCGATGAACTCTTTTACCTCACGTCCCCGTTCACCAATCAACCCGACCACTACAACATCGGCGTTGGTAAAACGCGTCATCATTCCAAGCAACATACTCTTGCCAACACCACTACCGGCAAACAAACCGAGTCGTTGTCCAACGCCAACCGAAAGCAAGGCGTTGATCGCTTTTATACCAACATCTAAAGGCGCGCGAATTGGCGCCCGCGCTAGAGGGTTAATAATATCTGCTGAAGCAGGTACATAGCTCTCGGCAAGCAAATCGCCTTTACCATCAATAGGGTTACCACAGCCATCGAGCACTCGACCAAGTAACGACATACCTACGGGCACATCATTAGCGCTGGGTAGCGGAGTCACTTTGGCTCCAGGTTGAAACCCCTTCACCACGCTTAGCGGCATAAGATAGGTGCTGTCTTCGTCAAAACCGACGACTTCTGCTTCGACTTCTTGGTTATTGGCGCCTTGAATTAAACAGCGGTCACCGACGACTGCTTTACAACCTTTTGCCTCAAGGGTAAGGCCAATCATTCGCGTAAGTCGCCCACTGATGACAGGCTCGAAGTGTTCAATATTCTCCGATGCTTGCTGAAAATCGGTAATGCGTGATAGCAGATCAGCCATCTGGATTTAATCCATTTTCATCTTGCGAAATATCTTGGTCAGGCGCGTCTTCTAGCACTTCGCTCGCGAAATCAACATGGCTTTCTAATGTCGCGGGGGATTCTTGATGGACCTCGAAATTTTGAGATTTCGCTGCTTGCAACAGCATGCTTTGTACAGCGTGCTGGAAGCGTTTTTCAATCGTGTAGTCAACCACCTGCTGACTTGTCTCAACTAAGCAGCCGCCCCTCGCCAAATGTGGTGATGGCACGACTGCGACCTCCTTATCGATCTCTTCAATGAGTGGCTGTACGATTGGAATATCTTGAGGATTAAGAGAAATACTAAATTCGCGTGCACGCTTGGGCAGCGAATTTATCGCATTCTGGAGCGCCAAACGAATAACATCGGTACTCTGCTTGGTTTCTGTATGAATGACAGCACGCACAACGGCTAATATGGTATTGAGCAAGGCGTCTTCTAGTTGATCGCGTTGACTTTCTATAGGATCAAGCAAGGCCATTAATTGATCTGAAAGAGCTTGTTTGTGCGATTGCAACTCACTGTCAGCTTGTTGACGCCCCTGCTCTAAGCCTTCTTGCTTACCTTGTTCGATACCAACGGTACGCCCTTCTTCGACGCCGGCGTTGTAACCATCGGCTTTTCCTTGCTTAAGCCCCTCTGCATAGGCTTCCGCGCGGATCGCCTCCAAGTCGTCTGCTGTCAACGGTTTTACTTTTGCACTATCGGTATAGTCTTCACCTGAATTGAGATTAGGTAGCTCCCAGCGCTCGTAAGCACTCAAGCTTTCAACAGGACGATCGTCCTTAGGTGGATTTTGTTCACTCATACCAATACTTAGATCATTTCCTCACCGCTTCCACCCAAGGCTATTTCGCCAGAGTCTGCCAAACGACGAGCAATAGTAAGGATATCTTTTTGAGATGCTTCAACTTCCGATACTTTAACAGGTCCTTTCGCTTCAAGATCATCGCGAAGAAGCTCTGCAGCACGTTTCGACATGTTGTTGAATATTTTCTCTTGTAGGTCAGTGTCTGCACCCTTGAGTGCGACAATCAACACTTCGCTAGAAACTTCTCTGAGTAGTGTTTGGATGCCACGATCATCAACATCTTTCAGGTTGTCGAAGACGAACATGAGCTCTTCGATTTCGTTACCAAGGTCTGAATCGATCTCTTTGATGTTGTCCATCAAATCGCCTTCGATCGAAGACTCCATAAAGTTCATTATGTCAGCTGCCGTTTTAACACCACCAATTTTACTGGTCGCTGTCGCGGTATTCCCCGAGAATTGTTTCTCAAGAATATCGTTTAATTCTTGCAGGGCCTGTGGCTGAATCGAATCCAAAGAAGCGACACGCATCATAACGTCTAAGCGCACTTTTTCATCGAGGATACCAAGAACTTCAGCCGCTTGGTCGGGCTCCAGATATGACACAACGATCGCTTGAATTTGAGGGTGTTCATAACGGATAAGCTCAGCGACTGCTCGCCCTTCCATCCATTTTAAGGTATCGAGTCCAGTCGTATTACCACCAACTAAGATACGATCGATTAATCCTGAGGCTTTATCTTCACCCAAGGCCTCATTCAGCATGTTCTTAATGTACTGGTCTGAGCCAATGCCCATACCAGTTTGACGACCGACTTCTTCGATGAACTCAATCAGGACGGCTTCAACTTGCTCTTGGGTAATATTGGTCAAGCTAGCCATGGTCGAACCGACACGATGAACTTCTTTTGGGCCCATATGTTTGAGAATTTGCGCCGCATCAGCTTCACCTAAACTCAATAGCAGCACTGCTGCTGCCTCTAAACGAGGAAGTGTCGGTAATTGTGCTGCTTCTGTGTTATCAGCCATCTTGATTTACCCAAGTTCTCACTACTTGTGCCACTCGTGCTGGATCTTCAGCGATTAAACCTTTGAGCGCATTAATTTGTTTATCGTAACCTTCAGATGCGCCAGGCAACATAAAGTCTTCACCATTTGTTCCTAATGCAGCCATCGCGCGGTTATCGCCGTCCATACGTTCAAACGAGTCTAGCGTTGGACCCGAACCGTCCATACCACCTAATGCTAACTCTTTTGCTTCGGCACCTGAACTTACAAGGCTTTTAAATATCGGGCGAATAATCGCGAACACTACAATTAAGGCAACAACGACTGCCAAGGCTTTCCAAACAACTTCCCAAAACCATGCCTGTTCCCAGATCTCGGGTTCTACAAATTCTTCGATCTCTTGCGGCGCAAACGGAGTGTTGACGACGTTAACGCTGTCGCCGCGTGTTGCATCATATCCAACGGCGTTGCGTACAAGTAATGTTAGACGCTCAAGCTCTGCATCGCTCCACTTTTGGAACAACACTTCTCCTGTTTCAGGGTTGATGTTACGAATGTCATCCACTGCAACTGCAACAGTCAGACGTGAAACGCGTCCCTTTTGATGACGGGTGTAGCTCACCGTTCGGTCGACTTCATAATTTCGTGTTGCTTGCTTACGCAAATTAACAGGTGCTGCTTGTTCCGGCTGCGCAGCGCCCTCACCCGCTTCTTCAGGCACTTCTGCATTCACTGGCGGTTGATTAGCCAAAGCTCCTGGGATACCACCGTCGACACCATTTGCTTTTTGCTCATCCAGAGTCTGTTCGCTGCGTACCGCACCCATATCAGGATTGAACAACTCTTCTGCTTCTTCGATTTCTGTAAAGTCAACGTCAGCTGATACTTCAGAACGAAAACGACCAGAGCCTAGTACCGGATCAAGAATACTTGTGATTCGATTATTTAGAACCGACTCTATCTTGCGCGAGTATTCAAATTCACGAGAAACTCTTGCGTCTTCTTCTGTTTCGTTATTCTTAGAAAGCAAATTACCTCGCTGATCTACGACAGTCACGTCACTCTTCATCATCTCAGGAACACTCCCAGCAACGAGGTTAACGATTGCTTCAACCTGCTCTCTTGAAACACCACGCATAGCGGGAACTTCGATTAATACAGAGGCTGATGGTTTGCGTGAATCGCGAACGAAAACGGAACGCTTTGGAATTGCAAGATGGACACGTGCGTGTCGGATATTTCGGAAACTAGAGATCGTGCGTGAAAGCTCACCTTCTAGTCCGCGCTTAAAACGAGTCGACTCCATAAACTGGGAACTACCCAAACCTTGGTCTTGATCTAGTAGCTCATAACCTATCGATTGATCAGACGATATTCCGACAGCGGCCAATTTTATTTTTGCTTGATACAGTTGCTCTGACGCAACTAGAAGCACCCCACTCTGAGGGTCAACTTTAAAATCTATGCCATTTAAATTTAGTACCCGCGTCACTTCTTCCATATCTTGCGCTGCGATGTTTTGCATGGCGGGTTGGTAATTTGGCTCTTGTAACCAGAGGACTAACGCAAGACCTAGTGCAACACTGCCCGCCAAACCAATCATCAAACCAATTTGACGAAACAAACCTAGACGATTAACACCTGTCATTAGGTCGCTTTGTGCTGGATCAGCTAGCATATCAGTAGATCCTGAACCTACTGTCGTTGCTGGTACGCTTGCTTCGCTCATATTTGCTGCCATGATATTGCTCTAATCCTACCTATTAAACCGGCATCTTCATGATATCTTCGTACGCTTTCACTACTTTGTTGCGTACCTGTGTGACAGCCTCAAACGCGACTGAAGCTTTCTGAGACTGGATCATTACCTGAGTGATGCTGACGTTTGGATCGCCTTGAGAATAAGCTGTTTGTAATGCGCTAGATTTCTGTTGTGCGTCATTCACCGAGTTGACAGCGTTAGATAACAAATCACTAAACTTCGGGATCTCATCAACCTTGTTAGTCGGGTTGATTTGAGTTGGAGAGACTTCTGGCTTTAACTGCTCTGCAGGTTGAATCTGCGCGCGGATGTTACGCATCTCTGCCAATACTTTTGAGATATCGGCTCGGCCAGTGACTGAATTGATTCCTGACATAAGCGCTCCCCTCTAGTTGAATGTCAATTTTTCGTTGTAAACAGTAATAGTTAGTGACAACTGCACAAATCAGGCCAAAACAATTACTGACTATTGAACATTTCTAGCGGGCAAAAAAATGGGGCCTAAATAGGCCCCGAATCAGCAGATTGACAAACTAAATTACTACTTAGCGATAGTGTTCGGTATCAAAAATCTGACACTTTTTTCTATGCTGCTAACTCTGAAGCAATGTCGATGCCAAGTTCGCGCATTTGCGCTAATTTATAACGCAAGGTTCTCGGACTGATGCCTAGTTTCTCGGCGGTTTGCTTCTTCTTACCCCCTTCATCCTTGAGAGTATCGATAATAATTTGATATTCACGAAGTTTTAAATCTTTGCCTAGAGCACTGCTGTCGATATCCACGTTCAAGCTTTGTGGCGACGTTTGCTCCACTGTATTCTGACTAATCATCGACTCTGTCAAATTCTCGCCAGTAGTTGATTGAGGCTCATCGACCATAATGTGGCTATCGGAACTCAAATAATCGTCTGATGACGATATTCCTGGCATATCCAAAATAAAGTCTGAGGCTTTTATCACCCCGCCCTCTGCCAGGATCAAAGATCTCTGTACGGCGTTGTCGAGTTCACGAACGTTACCAGGCCAAGGATAATTCAATAACAAGGCTTTGCATTCATCGTTCAGTACAACCTTTCCTCGACGCATTTTCGCGGCATGCACTTCAAGCAATCGCTTAGCAATAGGTAGAATATCGTCTGGGCGCTCGCGAAGTGGTTTCCATGACATTGGGAATACACTTAAACGGTAAAACAAATCTTCTCGGAATTTCCCTTCGTCGACGTATGACTTCAAGGCACGGTTGGTCGTCGCAAGCACACGAACATCCAGTTTTATTGGTTTCTTACCACCAACGCGCTCTACTTCACGTTCTTGCAATACACGCAGCAACTTGGCCTGAAGCCCTAAATCCATCTCTGACACTTCATCAAGAAGCAACGTACCGCCATTGGCTTGTTCAAATTTACCTGGAGAGCTGTTGTAAGCGCCGGTGAATGCACCTTTTTCATGGCCAAACAACATTGCTTCTAGCATGTTTTCAGGAATCGCCGCACAGTTGATTGCGACAAATGGCTTGTTTTTTCTTGGTGAATTCGCGTGAATGTATCGCGCCAATACTTCCTTACCCGTTCCACTCTCACCGGAAATCATGACAGTCGAATCGGTTTTCGCGACCTTGCGCGCAACCTTAAAAAACTCTTTGGTAAATTTAGCGTTTGCAACCGGCTCATCACTAATTTCAGGATTGCTGTTAGCACCAACTATTTTATCGATCGAATCAATCAGCGTCTGCGGCTCAAATGGTTTAACTAGGTAGTCATCTGCGCCAGATTGCATTGCATCTACCGCATCTTTGATCTGCCCAAATGCTGTAATCAACATCATAGGTAAACCCGGAACCTTTGACTTAACCTGCGCTAATAGCTCATGACCGCTCATGCCCGGCATATTTACATCACTCACGACAATGTCAAAGTTTCGTTTTTCCAAGGCGATCAAAGCATTTTCTGCGCAATCGGCCTCAAAGTACTTCATACCAGCAAGTTTTAGTGTGGTGCAAAGCGCTTCTCTAAGCTCGCGATCATCTTCGACGATAAGAACATTAGGAGTACTCATTTTGTTACCTCTCTAGCCATTGCTGGGTTCAGAATATTTTGCTTAGGTTTAAACAGTGGAATTAAGATTGTCGCCTGCGCACCACTATCGGTTGATCGCAGTGAAAATTTACCTTTGTGCGCTTTTACTACCGCCTCAACAACGGCGAGGCCTAAGCCCGTGCCTTGTGATTTTGTTGTAAAAAAAGGTTCATGAATCTGTCGCGCAATGGTGTTTGGAATGCCCGGCCCGTTGTCGTTGATTTGAATACAAGCGAAGCGGCCATCGGCATCGAATGAGTCAATATTAATTTCCAACTGACGTCGCGCATCTGAGCTTTCGTGAGCTTCAATGCTGTTATTAATTAAGTTGATACACGCGCCGACCAAGGTTTCTTGGTTACACAGTATTTGCCCCTGTGAGGCATTTGACCAAGTCGAACTGACCATGTGTTTATCAAGCAAAGGCTTTGCAGCAGTCTGCAAACTCTCAAAGAATGCTTGCATGCGCACCTGCTCGGCTAATCGAGTTTCG
Source organism: Oleiphilus sp. HI0125 (assembly GCF_001635355.1). Classification (NCBI taxonomy): domain Bacteria; kingdom Pseudomonadati; phylum Pseudomonadota; class Gammaproteobacteria; order Oceanospirillales; family Oleiphilaceae; genus Oleiphilus; species Oleiphilus sp. HI0125. The sequence goes on along the minus strand of NZ_LWGF01001421.1, from coordinate 32,508 downwards.
CCTTTTGCAAAAACAAGCATATCGCGTATTTGATGCTCTAGATGTGTGAGACGAGAAAGCAATTTTTCAGCACACTCAATACGCATCTCTTCATTCATTTTTGGTCGTCTAAGATGTCCCGCATATAGCATGGCCGTAGAAAGAGGAGTTCTAATCTGATGCGCCAAACTGGCCACCATTCGACCTAACGAACTTAGTCTTTCGGTGCGACTAACTTGGGCTTGCAAAGCACGCGTTTCGGTAAGGTCGTTGAGTAATATTAATTGGCCGTCGCCAGACTTAAGTGAACGCGTCTGTATGCCAAGCTTGCGACCATCTTTTAGGGACACTTCGTGACCATCGTCATGCTTAGGCGCAAAACAACGTTTAATAACGTCAAACCACCGTTCTCCCTCAAGAGGCTCACCTAAAAGTTCAACAGCCGCAGGATTGTATTCTCGTATAATGCCTTTGCCATCAAGGACCACGACGCCAGCGGGCAGTACTTCTAACAACGCAGAGTGACGATGCTCTAGCGCTTGCTTTTCTTTTTCTTGTTGTGCGGTGTGTGATTCTGCTTCAGATAGCTCGCTTTTGAGTGCGACAACACGTTGCTCTAGTTCACGATATTGACGGAGCTGCGATGAGCTGAGATTAACGAGCTTCGCTGATTTTTTTTGTTTAAGTTCAGAACGAACACGTTCAACTGCTGCTAATTGAGCCGCAATTTGTTTCTGGTCTTCGGTCTGACGCTCTTGAGTCTTACTATAAGACTGTCCCATTTACTATCTCACTTACTTCGAAGGTCGGATGCAAAACACTATTGGGGACAGATAAAGCAGGTGTTAGGCCAAAACATAAAAGATTATATATTTCAATAGCTTGAAGAGATTTAAATGAAGTAGACAAGGTAAGACTGTCAATATTACGACACAAAAAAGCCAAGTTAATAACTTGGCTTTTTTGTGTTCATTTTTCTGACACTACTACCCATTGAGTTCGTACTTTCGAACCTTCTCAACCAAGGTAGTACGTCGAATTCTCAATCGCTCTGCAGCTCGAGCTACAACACCAGAAGACTCATCAAGCGCTTGTCGTATCAATGATTTTTCAAGGCTTGCCAAATATTCCTTAAGATCGATACCGTTAATCGGCAACAAAGCTGGAGAATCAACACCCGCCAAACCTTGTACCTGCGTTGCAGTATCCTCACTCTCAAGGAACTCATCCTCTACCTCAACATGACGGTACTTCTGTGGAAGCTCTTTAACACCAATCACATCATAAGGATACATAATCGCCAAGCGCTCAACTAAATTAGCAAGCTCACGAACATTACCCGGCCATTCATGGCGGCATAAACTCAAAATCGCAGCGGAGTTGAAACGAATAGATCCGCGCTTCTCAGTTTCCATACGCGAAATGAGTTCGTTGATCAACAAAGGAATATCTTCCTCACGCTCCTTTAAAGCAGGCATTTCAATCGGGAAGACATTCAGTCGGTAATACAGATCTTCTCGGAATGTACCCTCTTCGATCATCTCTTCGAGATTTTTGTGCGTCGCTGCAATAATACGCACATCAGTAGGAATCGTTTTTGTTCCACCGACTCGCTCGTAGGTTTTTTCTTGCAATACGCGAAGAATTTTCACCTGCATATTTAGCGGCATGTCTCCGATCTCATCCAGAAACAACGTGCCACCCTCAGCAAGCTCAAAGCGACCTGAACGGGCAGTTATCGCACCAGTAAATGCGCCCTTTTCATGGCCAAATAATTCGCTTTCTAGAAGCTCAGCAGGAATAGCACCACAGTTAACGGGAACAAAAGGCTCATTGCGACGATGTGAGTTGTAGTGCAAATTGCGCGCTACTACTTCCTTACCCGTACCAGACTGACCAGTGATCAAAACGCTAACATCTTTGTCAGCCACTTGTCCCATAAGAGCTCTAACTTCTTGAATTGGGCGACTAGTACCGACCAAGCTTCTAAACAATTCAGCTTCTCGCTGCTGTCCACGCTTTCGGTTCGTAGCAAATTGATCTCGGTACAACTGAGCACGATATAAGCTATCAATGGTTTGGTTGTATTCCAGAGAGGATTCGAGCGATGCGATGACTTTTTTACGTAACACATCATCCAAATTGAAATGCCCTGCATCGCCAATCGTGAGAATTGGAACAGCTTGGTTCAGTTCATCTAACTGCGCGACGATTTCAGCACCTGAATCAACACTTGCGTCTAAAAACACTGTTCCCACGCAAATTTGATCATCGCTATTATTAACAGCTAACAACTGCTCTTTATCTGAGTCCCATTGATTGCGCCCAACAGATACAACTGTTTCGCCAAGAAAATTTAAAATTACGGAGATATCACGAAGAACCCCATGGTTATCACTGATAACCAGAACACTTGTATCTTGCGACATTAAGGTCTGCCTTTATTATGCAGCAATAGCTATTTGCCTTGCTTGTTATTGGATGTGCATTTTGCAATTACGAATACGATAATTAAAGCCACTAAGCTGAAAATAGTCAATAAAACGTCATCACGCATAAGAAATAAAAAAAACGACAAAAAACGTTCAATTTTTTGTCGGTTCATTAATTAAAGGGATTTAAGAGAACGCTCTAACTTGTACGATAAGCCTTAATGCCCTTCTTGTTTGATTGCATACCAGCAAGTTCCTTCGCAAATTGTTCACGTAAGTTCGCTACAGAGATAGTTAAGTCATCGTACATTCGTAACAGTGCTTTAAGCTCAGCGGTCGAATTCTCGTTGGCGTTTGACTGAAGGATAGAACGAATTGAGTGATCAAGTTCAATCAACTTATCGAAGTCTTGACGCTCAATCGCATCGTCAAACTCGCGCTGTAACTTCTTTAAATAGTCTGCCCCCAACTTAACCATTGTTATTTTTTAATACCTTCAACAGAGAGAATCATCTCTACGTCCTGAGACAGTGGCCCAAGATCACGCATGATATTGAAATCTTTCATACGAAACTTAGTTTTTCCCTCGAAACCTACTCGTTGTCCGCCCCAAGGATCAGCCCCCATGCCCACAACATCAAACTCAATCGCAACTTCTTTTGTTACATCTTTAAGGCTTAAGTTGCCATATAAGGTGCCACTTTCAGCATTTGCCATTTCGACCCGAGTGCTCACAAACTTAGCAGTAGGAAACTGCGCCACATCAAGAAACTTGCTACCTCGCAAGTGCTTGTCTCGTTCAGCGTGGTTCGAATCGATACTATCAACGTTAATGTCTACCATAATGTTTGAAGCGTCAGGTTTTTCTGGGTCGAACGAAAAATCACCTGAAAATTCATTAAAGCGACCGTATAACCAGCTGTAGCCGAGATGCATCACACGGAACTGAATAAAGGCATGTGCGCCCTTTGTGTCAATGACATAGTCCGCGGCATTTACTGCGATACTATTCAATGAAAGTAGCAACGCAACTGCACTTGCTTTCATTATTTTAACCATAATCTTCCTCTTATTCAGATGTTAGGACTTGATCCAAAGCATACGCTTTAGGACTGAATCTCGATTTACAAAGTGATGCTTCAATGCTGCAACGGCATGGATGATCGCAACAATTAGAACTGCATCAACAATACGCTCATGCCACAACCCAGCGACGTCTTCCTGGTTAGGTACAAACTCGCCTAACGACACAACATCAATCAGTCCAAAGAAACTAACAGGACGTCCGTCCGCTGTCGATATCAAGTAGCCCGACAAGCAAATAGCGAGCACGGCAACATAAAAGAAAACATGCACAAGACGTGTTACCACCATCTCGAACTTAGAAGGTTCAATGCGCTTAGGACGAGTCCAGTAAATTCGCGCAGCAACTCTTGCCAACATTAAGACGACTACCAACAAGCCAAATGACTTATGCCAGAAAGGCGCTGACTGATACCAAGGATCATAATAATCCAGCGCGACCATGTAATCGCCTAGAAAGAATAGTGCTATCAAAAGACTAGCGATGATCCAATGCAGACATACATTTGCTAATGCCCAACGTTCCATTAGACGCTCCAAGATAAAAATAGTAAGTATAAGCTAGACATGAAATATTAGAATCGATAATATTTAAGCTAACAAATGTTAGCAATTAAAGTCGATTTGATATGTTAAGAACATTTTCGCCAAAACAAACCGAACAACTAGCGCATTACCTTACCCCAATCAGGCAACTGCTATCTCCTAACTACAAGCGAAAGCTTGCTCCAGCAAAAGTACTTTTCTGTGAAACGTTAGACGACGAATGCATATCCCTTCGCCTAAAGGTCAGCCACATAGAAAAATTGGCTTTCAAACCGGGTCAACACTTCCAGCTTTCGTTTGAGATAAATGGTCGATTTCTCACAAGAACCTTCAGTGCTGCTTCAACACCTAAAGACTTATATGAAAATAAAGTTGTCGAGTTCTACATCAAGAAAATTCCAGATGGTACGGTTACGAGTTTTATCGCTGACGAATTAAAAGCCGGAGATATGATTAATATTGCGAAAGCTCAAGGAAGCTTCGTTATCAGCGATAACTCATCATCGGCGATGCAGTTATTCCTTGCCGCTGGCAGCGGAATCTCGCCAATCCTTTCAATGCTGAAATCATTACCAAGAGAAGAATTAACAAAACATAAAGCAATATGGTACCAGAGAGGGAATGTACAATCCCCAGCAACTAAATCATTACGCTTGTTAGCAGAGAATGGTTTAGATCTGAAAATAATCGACACTGAGATTAATAACAGAATTAGCGACAAACACTTGGAGCACGCGCTATCGGAAAAATCCGTTTCGGATGCTTATATCTGCGGACCAATTGGCTTCATACAGACTGCCGGAAATTTACTTCAGCAACGCGCCAAAAAGCTTAATCAAACGCTTCCATCAATATACTCCGAGACCTTCGTTATACCTAAGATTTCTGGCAGCACATCTGAACATACAATCACAGTGAATAAAAACGCAACGGCAACCAGCATTGGCAATGAGCCCATATTAGATTCACTCGAAAGCGCTGGCCACAAACCCGTTTTTGGATGTCGGGCAGGAGCGTGCCACCAATGCTCGGCAACTTTATTAAGCGGATCGGTGAAAAACGTATTAACGGATCAAACTCATCGAGAGCACGGAGAAAAAATACAAATTTGTTGCAGCTTTGCAGAAAGCGATTTGGAGATAGAGATTCAGGAGAGAGTCGAATGACACAACAAATCCAATTTGATGTTTTAGATAAGCAGTTTGAAGAATTAAGAGAACAAACATTTAAAAAAGTCGGGACCGAAGACGCCAACTATATTCGGAAACTTATTGGTTTTCAGAGGTTGCTCGATATTGTCAGCCGTATTGGAATTGCATGTGCATTCTTATTTTTTGATGCCTATCTAATGTGGTCGATAGCGACTTTATCTGTGCTTGGCTTAGCTCTCTCAAAGATTCTCGACAACATGGAAATCGGGCACAACATAATGCACGGTCAATATGACTGGATGCACGATCCGATTACAAACTCTAAACGATTCGACTGGGATAACGCTGGAGATAGCGATTCATGGCGTAGGTACCACAATTATGAGCACCATACTTATACAAATATCATCGGCAAGGACAGAGACTTTGGTTACGGTCTTTTGCGCCTGAGCGATAATTTGAAATGGCGCCCCAAAAACCTTTATCAGATCATAACCTATTTAAACCTAAGCCTACTGTTTGAATGGGGCGTTGCGTATCACGAGCTAGCAGGTGAACGCATATTCATTGGAAAGAAAAAAGAAAACAGTAAACTCCCAATATCAAGACTTGATTTAAGAAATGCATTTTTTAAGAAAGCCGGGAAGCAAATCCTCAAAGACTATATCCTCTTTCCGCTCATATTCTGGCCTGTCGCATTGCCAGTATTATGTTGCGCGATTATCGCAAATATTTTACGCAACCTATGGACCGCGACTATCATATTCTGTGGCCATTTCACCGAAGAAGCACAAACATTCGATGAGGAATCGACCAAAAACGAATCAAAAGGCCAATGGTATTATCGCCAGATTCTAGGCTCATCCAATATTGAAGGCTCTAAACTTTTCCATATCCTCACTGGCCATTTAAGCTATCAGGTTGAACACCACCTGTTCCCTGATATTCCAGCACCTAGATACCAAGAAATGGCTCCTAAAGTGCAAGAAATTTGCAGAGAACACGGAATTCCATACAATACCGGTAGCTTCGGGAGGCAGTATTGGGGCGTATTCAAGCGCATCGTCAAATATTCATTCCCAACATCAGTTACGAGCCAGGTGAAATCTATACATAACTAATGGAAGTGCTTTCAAGCGTTATTGAACAATATCAGAGCATCATAAGACTATCCGTTTTTGGATTATGTCTTATGTCTTTGTCTCTTATTGAACATCTAATCCCCGCACGTCAATCTGGTAAAAATAACCCAAGACATTTTGTCGAAAACATATCCTTAACAGGATTAACGAGCCTTGCCCTTCAAATAGCCCCCGTTGTGCTGGCTGCCAACATCGCTCTGCTGAATGAAAGTTGGCAGATAGGCATTTTTTATCTAATCAGCGACAACAATAACCAACTTGCCATAATTGTTATTGTGTCGGTAATCATTTTGGATTTTATTATTTACTGGCAGCACAGAGTTTTCCACAGAGTGCCTCTTCTATGGAAACTACATCGAGTTCATCATAGCGATCCATCTTTAAACGCAAGCAGCGCACTTAGGTTCCACCCTTTTGAACTGCTTCTATCAACCCTAATAAAATCGACCGTCGTCCTAGTATTCGGTATTCCCTTCGCAGCTATTGTCATATTCGAAATAGCTCTCAACGCTTTCGCATTATTCAATCATTCAAATATTCGCTTTACACCAAGAACTGAAAACGTACTGCGAAAAATATTAATTACGCCCAGTATTCATCGAGTACACCACAGCATTCATCATGCAGATCACGACCAAAATTTTGGATTTAGTGTCGTGTTTTGGGATAGATTATTTGGCACCTATAAGTCCGAAAGTTCACTCGGACGGCACTACTCAATAGGTTCAAATGAAATGACTAATGAAAATAGCAAAGGTTTTTATCGCCTGTTAAAGCAACCGTTCATTCCAACTAAATCATTGCAGAAAACGCAATAATTCCGTCTGCTATAAACTGAATAGCAAGTGCCGCAAGCAATACGCCGAGAAACCTTCTTAGCACCTCATCACCAGTCCGACCTATTAATTTTTTGACTGGGCTAGCCAAGCATAATGAAATAAATGAGATGCATCCTACGACTATAACTGCACTAAACACCGCTAACTTAGCATCTAGAGTACTGGCTCCCGAATACAGCAAAACGACCATTGTCAGAGACCCTGGCCCAGCTATTAAGGGAACAGACATTGGAAACACAGCGATATCCCCTCGTCCGTCAAGACTCGCAAAATCGACGTCCTGAGTTATCATATTAAAAGCGGTGTAAAACAATAGTAATCCACCAGCTATTCGCAACGATTGAATATTAATACCTAGCTGACCTAACAATTCTTGCCCGTACAGAGCAAAGAGAATCAAAAGTAGCATACTAATTACGATTGCCTTAAAGGCGACCCTCACCCTTTCTCTTTCAGACTTTCCCTCTACCAAAGCGTTAAAAATCAAAGCAACACCTATGGGGTCGATGATCACAACTAATGCTGTTAATGCATTAAGAAATACAAGAATGTCCAAAATAAAAGTCCTAAAAACAAAAAACCCGCTCGAAGCGGGTTTAAATAGTAGTCTAGATATTTCTAGTGTGCTGAAATTGTCCAACGCGTATGAGATTCAATATCCGTCCAATATAGCTCACCAATAGAGGTCCCTGTATCGCCAAAGGATAAGGCCTTAATATCCATATCGCCTTTGAAACTGGTATTAAGAGCAATACCATCAACAAAATCAACGGTATCGTTACGCATTTTCAAGACCGACTCCTTTACAGCGTATATCTCTCGGATTGAGTGAGCAAAATAAAACGAAGAAGTCCCGTCTAGCCCGCTTAAGTCACCGCGCTTATTGTGAATCGCCATACCCTCGATTTGAACACCCGCTATATCAATATACAACTCCATATCGGTAATCATAAAGTATGCGCTCCAAGTAATTTTAGAGTTGGCATCTCCAACACCAGAACTCTGAGAAGCCTCAAATGAATCGATATCACCATCACCATTCAGGTCTTCAGCCCCAAAGCCATTGCCGTTATTAGAAATATGGAGGTCCTCAGGGCCGAGATATCCCTTCATTTTGAGATTACTGATGAGAGTGGTCGTACCATCTTCGCCTTCGTGCAGTCCAGTTGAATGATTTGAGTCAATATCAAGCCCTGCGCTTCCTATTTCATAATCGCTCCGTGCCAACCCTATTGCATCAATTTCAAACGCAAAATCAACCGCGTGCTCCGTCATCAACTCAAAAGTCTCATAGTCATCGGTTTCATAACGGTCGCTAGTTAAAAATGCAGCTTGCCCACCTTCTACCTGCCAAGGATCTGTGATATCGAAATGTATAACTAAGTCGCCGTCCTGGTAGGTTTTCTTATCGTCGATCGCAAGATCTCTCTTAGAATCGTAACCAAATGCTACGTCAGTAAACCTTTGGTCAACATTACCTGAAATCGCATATAGCGCTGCGTAGTCACGCATCTTAGAAAAACCATAGTCTAGAACATTGTCACCAGGGGTTGATCCATCGCCAGCAACATCAATCTCTAAACGAAGATTGTCCATGAAGTATTGAGAGGAGGAAGGGTCATGCAAATCATGCCCACCCATTCGAATGCCTTGCAGTAATAGAAAACCAGCGTCTTTGTACGCAAACTCGCCAATCTCATAGCGTGCTTCGACGTCAATAGTCAATCCAGCTTGACCAGTAACGTTTTGCAAATCTTGATCTTCTAACTTTATGAACTCAGCGTTTGCCCCATTAGAAATTGCACCAATTGCAACAACTAAACTGAGCCTTTTAAACGTGTTCATTACTTATCTCCGAGCAGAACTTTGTTCCCTCGAAATACAACACATACTTTCGAGCAAGTAACTTTTATTTATTATTGCTCGTTAGACTAACTTAATTCACAAAATTTTTCAATGCGCGTTTTTTTAATCGATCTAGCTTGCTCTCTTAATCATTAGCACACCGAAAGTAACGCACGCCAGTATTGGTAGAACCGTTGCTACGATCGGCTCAAATCCGAATACCATACTCGCAGGTCCTAACAAATCTTGAACATACTTAAAAGTCAGACCAACGATTAGGCCGACAAAGACTCTAGTCCCCATAGCGACACTTCTTAACGGCCCAAATACAAAAGAAATCGCAACTAAAACCAAAGACAATGTCGTTAGCGGCTGGAGCGCTTTTTTCCAAAACGACAGGACATACACCCCTCCATCTAAGTCTTGCTCATTTAAATACTTTGCATAAGAAAACAAGCCACTCATAGACAAGTTGTCTGGCTTAACGATTAGTATACTCAGCAACTCTGGGGTCAATTCAGTTTCCCAAGAAGAAACATCTTCTTGGGCGACAGTAATGTTGCTCTCTCCAAAATAACTCCTCTTTACATCCAATAGACTCCATTGACGCTCGTGAAACAAAGCCTTGGCCGCAAACTCACTCATGATGAGTCTTTTATCGTCGTCATAAGTATTTATGGATACACCATGCAACGCGCCATTTGGTTCAACGGCATTGATATGGATAAACGCATCACCTTCTTTATGCCAAAGCCCTTGTCCGTAGACGATGCTTGATTGAGCCCCTTGTTTGAGCGCTTTATCACTCTGCGCTAATTTCTCAGTAGTCGGAGCAACAAACTCACCTAAAAGAGCGCCAAAAATAATTAATAAAAGCACTGGTTTAATTGCCGAACCAATAATGCGGGCCAGCGAAACTCCTGCAGCTCGAACAACAGTCAGTTCACTATTCTTTGCCAAAGCCCCCAACCCTATTAGGCATCCCATGAATGCACCAAGAGGAAGGTAATCATAAATTCGTCTGGGAAGGGTCAAAAGAATGTATAAAGCAACATCTAAAAGTTGGTAGTCATTTTTTATATCTTCGGTCTCAGCAATAAATCCAAACACCACATCTAGGCTGAGGACGACAAACATAACGACCAAGGTCGATGTCATCACAGCCTGCGCTACATATCGATCAATTAGCTTCATGAGGCGCCACCATGACCAAATTTATCTCTTACTAGAACGCTCAAACGTTCTCGATAAAATAATGCTATTGCCGCGCATATAAACATGATGTGAACAACACCAAATGCGATTAGCGGATCTAGATCGCCCTCCCCACCTTTTTTCTTAGCAAGTATAAGTAAACCTAAATAAAGAATATAAAGCAGCATCGCCGGCACCAAATGGAGATACCTGCCTTGTCTAGGGTTAACTTTGCACACCGCAACAGCAATCATCGTCACCACTGGAATCAAGATAACGAGCGATATACGCCAATATAAAATAGACCTATACTCATTCGACTCAGATCTAATCAGAGCTTGTGTCGGAATTGCTTCCTCCTTAACTCTGCGAAGCTCGCTACTCTGCGATGCGATAAGAACTCCATAGGTATCAAACGACAACTCTCTATAGTCGTGATTACCTGGAGCCCCTTGATATTGTTTACCGTTGTGAAGCACAAGATATCGATCTCCGGTTTCAGCATCTACGCTCTGAACACCCTTTTCTGCATACAATATGTTGAGCCGCTCGGCATCATCCTCAGAAGACTCGGCGATAAATACATCAAACATTGTCTGCTTATCATCACTCAATGCTCCCGCATAAGTAATACGATTTCCGATATTCAGATTCTGAAAGCGCCCCGGAACAAGCAACTCGAACGCTGTTTTACTTGCTTGTTCAGCAAACAACTTTTCTACCTTGGCCATGCCCGCAGGCGACACGTACAAAGTTAATAGACCAACACTCAATGCAACAAAGCCAGAGATTACCCAAGTCGAAGCAAGCAACTTATTTTGGCTGTAACCACAGGCATGCAGGACAGTCATCTCACTTTCCATGTACATACGTCCGTACGCCAAGAGGATTCCCATAAAAAGCCCTAGAGGAAGAATCAACTCTAAAAAACCTGGCAAGCGAAATGCCATGACTAAAAACAGAATATCAGCAGAAATATTCCCGACGGCAGCTTGCGATAAATACTTAATAAAACGGCCACTCATAAAAATGAGCAAAAGGATAAATGTGACCGCAAGCATTGATCCCAACACTTGTCTCGCCAAATATGAAAAAATAATCAAAGAAAACCCCGAGAAATATCGCTTTACGTACTACTCTAAAAGCTAGTCAGCACAATCGAATAGTCAAAGCGTAATTCGTCTCTTAAACTAGAGTTAGAAATAAGAAATTTAGGTGGGAATAATGAAATACAACGCGTCAATCCGCAAGTTAAGTGAAATTAAAAGCGATATTACTTGCATATTTAGCTTCCAGAAATCGGCATTAGGGCAACAAGCGAGTGACCTAGATACAGCCACTAACCAAAGCTTAAGCAAATCTATCAAAAACCTTGGTTTCAAAAGTGAGCTTGGCTCATCAATTACAATCACTTCTCTTGACGCAAATTCGAAGCAAATAATTATTGTTGGGCTGGGCGAGCAAAAAGCCCTTAATAAAGCGTCAATATTAAAAGCAGCGGCATCAGCAACTAAAGATATCCTCGCACATACGCCAAAGACTATTACCCTTGGCATCTCTGACCTTGCGGAACACACCGCTGAAGCTGCAGAGGCATTTAGCTCTTCAATCGCTAGTGCAAGCTATCGCTTCGAAACATACAAATCTGAAAAATCAAAGAAACCAACACCAACACAGCTCACCTTTGTTTGCGATAAAAAAGAACAAAATGGAGTCAAAAAAGCCCTTGGTTATTCTCAAGCCAAATCAATTGGTATGGCGCTCACACGTGACCTAGGAAATGAGCCCGGAAATGTCGCGACACCAAGCTACCTCGCAAAAGTTGCAAAAGAAATGGCGAAAGAATTCAACTCTTTGTCCTGCAAAGTTCTTGAAGAAAAAGATATGGAAAAGCTCAATATGGGTGCATTCTTATCGGTGAGCAAAGGCAGTACTGAGCCAGGAAAGCTGATTGTTTTAGAATACAAAGGCGGCGCAGCTAAATCTGCGCCTCACGTACTGGTTGGTAAAGGCATTACGTTCGACACGGGCGGTATCAGCTTAAAACCTGGCCAAGCAATGGACGAGATGAAGTATGACATGTGCGGCGCAGCCAGCGTGCTCGGTACAATGCGCGCAATAGCCGAACTTGCTCCAAAAAAGAATATTATCGGCGTAATCGCCGCTGCAGAGAATATGCCTGCGGGCAACGCATCAAAGCCGGGAGATATCGTTACAACCGCATCAGGTCAAACTGTTGAAATTCTTAATACGGACGCAGAAGGACGACTCGTTCTTTGTGATGCACTCACCTACGTTGAGAAATTCAAACCCAAATCAGTTATTGATATTGCGACGCTGACGGGCGCATGCATTATTGCACTTGGCCACTCTACTAGCGCCGTAATGAGCAATAATGATGAGTTCGCTGAAACGCTATTACAGTGTGGCCAAGAAGCAAATGATAAAGCTTGGCAACTGCCAATCTGGGATGAATACCATAAGCAATTAGACAGCCCATTTGCCGACATGCAAAATATTGGAGGAAAAGGCGCTGGCAGTATCACAGCCGCTTGCTTCTTGTCTAAATTCGCCAAAAAATACACATGGGCACACCTAGACATTGCTGGAACTGCATGGACTTCCGGCGCCAACAAGGGCGCAACAGGCCGACCGGTTCCTTTGCTACTGAATTACTTAATGAATCACGCAAAATAAATGCACAAACAAACCGACATTTATATTTCCAAAGGGAATGCATTTAGTGATCTGGCAAGCATAGCTTGTCGGATCGCTGAAAAAGCCATCGCAGCAAATCAAACTATATTATTTGTGTGTGAAAGCGACATCGATGCTAAAAGTCTTGACGAGCTGCTCTGGTCTTATCGAGATAGCTCTTTTCTTCCGCATCAGCAATCAGTATCCCCAAGCCCAAGTTACCCCATAGCTATTGCGTCATCGCAGGGCGCGAATGATCCTTCATTCAAAGCCACAGACACTAACATTTGCGTATACCTTGGCCCGACCAAGCTAGCCGAAGAACCTCAGATGAAACGACGAATGTTCATAGTTCGTAATGACCAGAAGCAACTGGAATCTGCACGAGCCTTGTTCAAGCAACTTAAATCTAACGGCGAAGACATAAATACGCACGACTTACGTCGTTAATTGGGAACATAACTACCTTGTTTGCCCCCGCAGATATATAATGCGCCTCTTTCTAAAATCAACGCCAAAAAAGTAGTGAAACACAACGATGGATAAAACCTACCAACCTAGTGAAATTGAACAAACTTGGTATCAAAAATGGGAAGACGAAGGCTTCTTCAAACCAAGTGGTGAAGGCACGCCATATTCAATCATGATCCCCCCACCGAACGTCACTGGCAGCCTCCACATGGGGCACGCGTTTCAAGACAGCATCATGGATGCCTTAATTCGCTATCATCGAATGAAAGGCAACAACACGCTATGGCAAGTTGGTACTGACCACGCGGGTATCGCGACTCAAATGGTTGTTGAGAGAAAATTAGCCGCTGAAGAAGATAAAACTCGACACGACCTAGGTCGTGAAGCATTTCTCGATAAAATTTGGGAATGGAAGGAAGAATCAGGTGGCACCATCACACGTCAACTTCGTCGTCTAGGAGCCTCTGTCGATTGGGATCACGAACGCTTTACGATGGATGACGGCTTCTATAAAGCTGTTCAAGAAGTATTTGTTCGTTTGTACAAAGACGATCTTATTTATCGCGGCAAGCGCCTTGTTAACTGGGACCCAAAACTACACACCGCTATTTCTGATCTGGAAGTCGAGAACAAAGAAAAACAGGGCAATATGTGGCATCTTCGGTATCCACTTGCAGACGGTGAAACAACAAGCGAAGGCAAAGATTACATCGTTGTTGCTACCACTCGACCCGAAACGATGCTTGGGGATACAGGTGTTGCGGTAAACCCTGAAGACCCTCGCTACAAAGCGTTGATCGGAAAAGAAATCATTCTTCCATTAGTCGGTCGTCGCATCCCGATTGTCGGAGACGAACATGCAGACATGGAAAAAGGCACAGGCTGCGTAAAGATTACTCCTGCACACGACTTTAACGATAATGAGGTCGGCAAGCGATGCTCGCTTCCAATGATCAATGTCATGAACAAGAACGGTGAAATTCTTGATCAAGCAGAAGTGTATGATGTGTCAGGCCAAGCCATCACCGACATTGACGTAACAATTCCTAGCGAATTCCAAGGTCTCGAGCGTTTCGCTGCGCGAAAAGCAATCGTTGCTGCTTTTGACGAAGCTGGATTATTAGACAAGATCGACGACCACACGCTAACAATTCCTTATGGCGACCGATCTGGCGTCGTGATAGAGCCGCTGCTTACCGATCAGTGGTTCGTTCGTGCCGGCCCGCTAGCTGAGCCAGCGATTAAAGCTGTAGAAGATGGCGACATTCAATTCGTACCTAAGCAATACGAAAACATGTACTTCTCATGGATGCGCGACATTCAAGACTGGTGTATCTCACGCCAGCTATGGTGGGGACACCGTATTCCAGCATGGTATGACAATGAAGGTAATGTCTATGTTGCACGCACAGAAGAAGAAGCGCGTGCGCATAACAACATTTCTGATGATGTAGCCTTATCACAAGATGAAGATGTTCTAGACACATGGTTCTCATCAGCACTTTGGACATTCGGCACACTTGGCTGGCCTGAAGCAACTGAGCGCTTAAAGACCTTCCATCCAACAGATGTACTAGTCACCGGTTTTGACATTATTTTCTTCTGGGTCGCTAGAATGATCACGATGACAATGCATTTCATCAAAGATGACGATGGCAAAGCGCAAGTACCATTTAAATATGTGTACGTTACCGGCCTTATTCGCGATGAAAACGGCGACAAAATGTCAAAGTCTAAGGGTAACGTACTAGACCCTCTCGACATGATTGATGGCATCGATTTAGAGTCACTCGTCGAAAAACGCACTGGTAACATGATGCAGCCGCAGCTTGCTCAAAAAATCGAGAAGCGCACGCGAAAAACTTTCGCGGATGGTATTTCAGCGCACGGCACTGACGCATTGCGATTCACCCTATACTCACTCGCTTCAACTGGCCGCGACATCAATTGGGACATGAAGCGCTTAGAAGGCTACCGTAACTTCTGTAACAAGATTTGGAATGCTGCACGTTATGTTCTAATGAATACAGAAGAGCACGATTGCGCGCAGAATCATGATAATTACGAGTTAAGTATCGCAGACAAGTGGATCATCTCTCGCCTTCAACAAACTGAAGCGACTATTGAAAAAGCCGTTAGTGAATTCCGTTTAGATCTCGCATCACAAACGCTTTACGACTTTATTTGGAATGAATACTGTGACTGGTATCTTGAGCTTTCTAAGCCGATCTTAAATGACGAGAATAGCTCTGCTGAGCTTCTTGCTGGTACGCGCCGCACTCTCGTTCGTGTACTTGAAGCAATCTTGCGCTTGTCACACCCATTCATGCCATATATTACAGAAGAAATTTGGCAGCGCATTGCGCCACTTGCTGGAAAATCTGGCGAAACCATCATGACGCAAGCCTATCCTGTTTGTGATCAAAGCAAGATCGACGAAGCAACCATTGCTGATATTGATTGGGTCAAAGGTGTCATCGTTGGCTTGCGTAATATTCGCGGCGAAATGGACATCTCTCCAGCCAAAGCAATACCAGCGTTGATCCATAACGGCAACGACGAAGATAAACGCCGTTTCGAAGAAAATGGCGCACTAATCAAATCACTCGCCAAACTTGAATCCTTAGATTGGGTTGATGGCGAAGAACTGCCAATGTGCGCAACACAGTTGGTTGGCAAAATGGAAGTACTTGTACCAATGGCAGGCTTGATTAACGTTGAAGCGGAGCTTGCGCGCTTGAAGAAAGAAGCAGGTAAAGCGGAAGGAGAAATCAAACGCTTACAAGGAAAACTTGGCAATGAAAAATTCGTCGCCAACGCGCCTGCTGACGTTGTAGAAAAAGAAAAAGAAAAGCTTGCTGCAGCCGAGCAAAGCTTAGCGACGCTAAGCGAGCAAATGGAAAAAATCGCATCGATGTAATTCGATGCGGTTTACCTCGTTTTAGTAGATTCTGTCAGCACGATGATCGCAATTGTTGGTGCCGGTGCCATAGGTCAAATGTGGGCCTATAAACTGGGTGCGGACAACTGCGTTTTTCTCGATACCAGACCGAATGGAACCAGTAAAACGATCAACATTACTGTTCAAGATCAACAAGTTACCAATGAGCTAACTGTTCGCCAGCACAATCTACAGACACTCAAAGAAACTAAGCTCTACATCGAAGCAGTATTAATCTGCACCAAAAGTCATGCTGCTTGTTCAACAGCACATGCTCTGGACACTAATCTACTGAAAGCTATTCCTTTCGTTCTTTTCCAAAATGGGATGGGAAGCCAACATGAGATCGTTGAAGGGATTCAGCATCGCCCTATCTACGCAGCAAGTACTACTAGTGGCGCCAATATAGAGAAGCCAAATAGACTCGTTCTAGCTGGTGAAGGTACAACCCATTGCGGCCCTTTAAATAAGCACGCTTCACAACATGATGACTGGCCGTCATCACTAGCAAAAATAAGCTCTCACGCAGACTATAAGCACAATATTAAATCTACTTTGCAGCGTAAATTACTCATCAATTGCGGCATTAACGCGTTCACTGCGATCGAGAATTGTTCCAACGGCCAAATACGATCAACTCAAAGTTTCCAACAGTATTGGCCTTCACTGATTGACGAGTTGAGCGGACTTTCAAATATCTATAAGTTAGAACTGACTAAAACCAATATAGTCGAAATGATCTTATCTGTTTGTGAAACGACCGCTGCTAATATCAGCTCTACCCTTCAAGACGTCCGGCAAGGAAAGAACACCGAGATTAACGACATTAACGGTTTTGCGGCCAAACAATTAATAGCATCAGGTTTGTCAGCAACAACGAACACAATGCTAACGGAGCGCGTAAATGCACTTAGGAATTGACCTAGGCGGAACAAAAACCGAAATCATGGTATTAAACGCTGATAACAAGGCCGTCTACAACAAGCGCGTTGCGAGCCCACAAGGCGATTACACAAAAACATTGACCAATCTCTCCTCACTTATCCTCGAAGCAGAGAAATCACTCGGACAGAGGTGCACGATAGGAATTGGGATCCCTGGCAGCATATCGCCAACTTCAGGCTTGGTGCAAAACGCTAACTCAACCTGGCTAATTGGCAACAACCTTAAACAAGACCTCGAGTGTAGCATTGGTCGACCTGTCGCTTTAGCAAATGATGCTGATTGTTTCACGCTCAGCGAAGCATCAGATGGAGCAGCGAAAGATCAAACCTGTGTTTTTGGTGTAATACTCGGAACTGGAGTGGGTGGTGGAATCTGCATCAATCAACACATTCTGGTAGGCCCAAATGCGATTACAGGAGAATGGGGCCATAACGTCATGCCAGCACCCCTGCAAACTAATTCTAATGCTGCCCAATGCTATTGCGGAAAAACACATTGCATAGAAACCTACCTCAGCGGCCCAGCATTCGTTAGACGCACTATAGAAACAACCGGAGCGGAGGCCTCTTCAGTACAAGAACTTTTAAAGCTAAGTACTGAAGACACACAGATTAAAGATGCATTTGAACGTTACTACGAAGGATTAGCGTATGCTTTAGCCCAAGTCGTTAACGTCTTAGACCCCAATGCAATTGTTCTTGGAGGAGGACTAAGCAATCTTCGTGATCTGTATATCGAGGTTCCTAAACGCATTAAAAAATATGTATTTTCAGAACAATTTGAAACACCAATACAACCCGCAAAATATGGCGATGCAAGTGGCGTAAGGGGCGCGGCTTGGCTAGGAAGATAGCTCGAAGCTAGATCATTGAGAAATAGCGATTCCAATCAAACATAGGTCCTGGGTCTGTTTTTCTTTCTGGCGCAATATCACTATGACCAACAATATTATCTTTCGAAACTATTGGGTACTCATCCATTAGTGCACGCGTTAAGTGAACTAAAGACTCGTATTGCGCATCAGTAAAAGCATCATCATCCTGCCCTTCAAGCTCAACACCAATGGAATAATCGTTACAGTTTTCCCGACCACAGAATGTGGACACACCAGCATGCCAAGCGCGATCTAAACACGACACAAACTGCGTAACACGCCCATCACGTCGAATATAAAAATGAGCCGATACTTCCACTCCACGAATTTCATCGAAAAAAGGATGCATATCGTGGTCGAGGCGATTGAGAAAAAAGTCATCCACCTCATTACCACCATAAACGCCGGGCGGGAGACTAATGTTATGAATGACCAATAAAGACGGCTCAGAGCCATCAGGACGTTGATTGAAATTTGGTGAATCAAGGCGACGAACTTGCGTTAGCCACCCTTCATTTACGGTCATATTGATAAAACCATTATTAAAAGCTTTATCAGTAAGCTTATATCAAGAACGAAGATTTGTGATGATGGATTCAAGCGCGCGATCAAATAACAAGCCATCGTTCAACGCGACGAGCTGGCCTTCACATAAATCTTTAGCAAGCTCATCTTTGTACTTCTCGTGAACCTTCACACCAGCTCGATTTACAAAAATGTGCTTACCCGTTGATTTAATAATCGCGGCAAGCTTACAGCGCTCTTTATTGTCACCACCGCCAAACTCAAACCAACATCCAACTACAAAGCGCTCGACTTGTTGAACAAAAGGGTTGTCTGGCGCTAACTCGGGCGCGCGAGTTTCGGCTTGCTGGTCAACCAGTACGATACTTTCCTGTTTTTTGGGGAGCTTTTCGTTTTCTGCTTCAATTGCCGCGCGTTTCTCATTAGCCTGCTCGCATGCCTCTTGTAATTGTTTGAAATCATCTTCGAGCTCTAAAGTTGAACGTACTAGATCGCTTACTTCATCACTCTGTTCTGAAAAATCATCTTGCAGGAGTTCACTAGCTTCTTGCTGGTCAACCTCCCCCACTGGCGCAATTTCACTCAAATCAATTTGTTGCTGGAGAGCTTGAAGCGACAATACGTGCTGATCCTCTAGACCTGACAGAAGTCTTTTTGCCAAAGTATCGTCTAAAGCAACCTCGTCAAACCCTAAACGAACACGCTTAACGAGTGATGGAATCATTTTAAGAAGTTTAGCTCTCGCATCTTGCTCTGAAGGATCTGGACATAAGGACCAAACCAGTTCATTTACAATTGCTTTAGCCCCATTCCAAGCTTCGCTTTGCTCTCCCTCGCGCAGAAGTTTAAAGACCAACACTTTACTCCACGCATCGCGTAGTAGTTCAACACCAAGATCCGGAACTGACTTCCCTTCAATCGCCTCGTTGATAACATCTTGCGCCGCTTGGCGCGCATCGTTAGCTGCAGCTTTACCACGCTCAGAGTCTCTAGTACGCTGTTCAACTAACAGGCCTCGTTTTCTTTCCGAATCAACGAAGCTTTCAAAGTCACTCAATAAACCGTCGAACATAGACACGTCTTGCTCGAAGCCGTTAATAATTTGCTCTACGATACCCTCAAGCTTTTCTTTAAAGCGATCACGCCTTCCTTCACGCGGCGCATTCCAACCAATCGCTGAAGACGCGATTTCATTAAGAAGCTTACGTGCAGGATGCCCACCTTTGTTAAAGAAACTGTCATCGATCAACGCCACTTTCAAAATAGGTATCTGCAGTCGTGAAATGATGGCTTTCATTTCAGGCTGCAATTGACGATCTTCAAGAATGAATTCAAATAGCATCGACACAAGGTTGATCATGTCAGCATCGAGACTTTCATAAGCCTTTCCAACCGCTCCAGCGCTCTGATCTCTTAGCAAAGCAGCAAAATCAATGGCTTGATTCTCTCCAACGAACGACCCAGCTTGCTCTAAGCTAAGTGACTGAGCGCGAGATAAAATCGCAACTAACTCGTTTTGTGAAATAACTGGTGCAGCTGAGGCTGAGGAAGAGCTGGCATGCAATCCTGAAACCGGCGTATTACCCTGAATAGGCTGACCTTGAGGATGCAGAAGTTGACGTAATGCGTCTAGATTAACTCCACTATTGCCTGCATCCGCATACTCAGGCGCTTCAACTCCCGAGCCGATGCTTGAATTTGGTGAGAAGGCTGTGCCATTCGAAGAAGGAACGGAGCTTTGCTGTACAGATCGGTTTGTCTGCCTTACTTTAAATTCAGGCAATACTCCATCGTTAATAAGACTTTGATTTACATCAACATACAATTTCGGCAAAGCAACAAGAACATAACGTTCAAAAAGCTTAAACAAGGTCAGCTTAACACGAATATTCGCTTCTAAGCTTTTGCACGCATCCACAAAACCTTCACACAAAGCTTCTGGCGCGAGCGGTATATTTCGATCTTCACATTCGCTCGTGTTCCACAGCACTTTCATACGCGCTTTTAATGCTGAAAGGTCTTCAGACGAACCAGACCGGACTCGTTGCACCATTCCTTCGATCGCTACATCGAACTCTAAACTTTCATCATCCACTAAACTGAGCGAATCGATGGATGGAGCATCTTCGCTAACTTTCGGGTCAGCTTCCTTTTTAGATGGATGCTGAAAAGACTTAACCGCGGCACTTAGCGTTGATAGTACAATTTGTTTTTTCTGGAGACGAAGCTCCCGCATCGCC
Organism: Oleiphilus sp. HI0125; assembly: GCF_001635355.1. Taxonomy (NCBI): domain Bacteria; kingdom Pseudomonadati; phylum Pseudomonadota; class Gammaproteobacteria; order Oceanospirillales; family Oleiphilaceae; genus Oleiphilus; species Oleiphilus sp. HI0125. The sequence continues at coordinate 11,604 of NZ_LWGF01001421.1, read as the reverse complement.
TCAAAATACAACGATTGATCATTATTACTTTCAGCCTTGTCAGCCATAGCAAACAAAGCATCATCCGCGTTATTAAACAGCTCAATCAAGGCAGCACGAATTTGCTCCTTGCCAATATCCCTAATTTTCACAAGCTCTTTTGGCAATGGAACACCGGCCGCTCCTCGAGGGGCCTTAACTCCATGAATACCAACTACTTTAGCGCTCGCCATAAAACTGTTCCGATAATTTAAACAAAATGAAGATGCTGGAGCGTCAATTTATCAACGCACAATATAAGTATATAGCGTCATTTTATAATCGCCTGTGACAATATGTTGCAAAGCGAATTAGTTCACATAGATAGAGAATTTAAATAACTCCGGCACACTCATCCTACAGATAGATTATTTTTCAAGAGTCCTTATAATGCGGCGTCCAACCAATGTGAGAGCACCCCATATGATTGAGCAAAGCACCATAGCTGAGGCCATTAAATCGAATGTTTCGCTAGCATTAAGTGAAGATATTGGCTCAGGCGACATAACCGCCATGCTCATTCCAGAAAACCAACGCGCAACAGCCACCGTCATAACTAGAGAGACCGCCATTTTGTGCGGCATAGATTGGGCTAATGCTGTATTTGAAGCCGTAGACTCATCACTAAAGGTGACTTGGCATTATTCAGAGGGAGACTCACTCGAGGCAAATCAAACTTTTCTGAGTCTAGAAGGAAATGCTCGCTCAATTTTGACAGCAGAGCGATGCGCCTTAAATTTCGTCCAAACTATGTCTGCGACCGCTACACTCGCAAACAACTATCATCAACTGGTAAAGCATACCGACGTAAAGATTCTTGATACACGAAAAACGCTTCCTGGACTACGTATTGCGCAGAAACACGCAGTAGCCGTTGGCGGTTGCACTAATCATCGCGTCGGCTTATACGACGCATTTCTAATTAAGGAAAACCACATCATTGCCTGCGGCTCCATTGAAAATGCGGTTTCCAACGCTCACACAATCGCACCCGGAAAACCCGTCGAAGTAGAAGTTGAGTCTCTCGACGAACTCAAACAAGCTCTTGATGCAGGCGCAGATATCATCATGCTTGATAACTTTAGTCTCGACATGATGCGCAAAAGCGTTGAGCTTTCTCGCGGACGAGCCAAGCTAGAAGCTTCAGGCAACGTAACCGACAAGACGCTCGTACCCATCGCTGAAACGGGCGTCGATTATATTTCTATCGGCGCACTAACGAAGAATGTTAAAGCGATTGATTTATCGATGCGCTTCCAACATCAAGAATAACGGTCGCACCAGTAACAAACCGTTACAGTTTGCACGCAATCTCACATAGCGAAACACAGATTAACGACTAGAGTTCTACACCTCAAAACCAAGACCACATTGATCGCTGAAAACATTGATTTCAGCTCATGCTAGGGAAAGACGTGTTTAAGCTCAAGCCGTTGATAAACAAAGATAATATCCCCTTTATGCGCTCATGGCTGACGCAATCGGATAGTCATCACTACACGTTAATTGTTGTTCTTTTCTTTACACTCCATTTAGCCCTAGCAAACCAACCACAAACACTAAGTATTGAGTCATTAACATGGCTATTAGGCGCTCTAGCTGTAGGACTCACCTACACATTCGGCTTCACAGGGCTAGTGCTAGCTCTCAGTGCAAACACCTTCACACAACATATCACGAGTTACCCTATTGGACTGACAGGTCTTCTAGCTACATCAATCTATTTAACGACCTTGTCATTATCTATTTTGCTCCCTTACTACAAGCACGAAAACGAAAAACTAAGTGACAGAATACTCGGAGATAGCACCGAAACAATTCAATTTATTGTACTGGCATTTATTGCATCAACACTCAGTGTTGGCCTGTACACTCTAACAATAAAAATCGGCGCCGACATACACTCAGACCTACTTGCCACATACATGCGACAGACAGTTAGCTCTGCAATGATGATTACTTGCCTATGCCCCGCACTCACAATATGGAAATACAAACGAAAATGGCCTAGCTTACCTTCGGATCCGAAAGAGTATGCCGCTTGGAGTGTTTGCCTGATTGTAATCAGCCTACTCAGCTTATCTTTCACGAGAGAATGGTTAGCACTTTGCGCGTTACTACTAATATGGGCTGTGGTCAGATTTAGCTGGTTCGGTGTGTGCTTGGCTCTGGGTATCACAACTCTATTTATTGCACCTATGCAAACGAACTCAACCTATGAGGCTCAATCAGTCTCAAGTTGGATCACGCACAATATTGAGCTAATCGCTTGGTACGCACTCAGCGCGATAGTTCTTTATCTAGCATCACTACTTGCAGACCAACGAAAAACTGAAAAAAATCTAGAACAACGCGTTATCGAGCGAACCCAAGCATTAGATGAAGCAAATCAAGAACTTCGCCAAGAAATAAGAACGCGCTTTGCAACCGAGGACGAGCTAAAGAAATCGAACAAACGTTACCGCGCACTCATCGAAACCGCAGGCATTCCAGTCATTGTTATTAACGATAATTATCTCATTGAACACTGGAATTCGGCTTGCGAAGCGGTCAGCGGATATCGATATGAAGCAGTGTTGGGCAAAGATTTCCTACGACTCTGCATTCCAAGCGAACAACATGAATCCCTAATCTGGCGCCTCAACAAAGCAGCTGCCAGCTCAACGAATCAAGAAAACGTAGAAACAAAGCTGTTCACTGCACAACAATCAAAACGATCAATGCTGTGGAATATTAACTTCATATCCGACGAAAACTTGGAAGAACATGGCCAGTTTTTACTCATTGGGCAAGATATATCAAACATTAAAGAAACACAGAACCAACTACACTACCTTGCTCACTTTGACACACTAACTGGCGCCGCTAACCGGCGATTATTTGAAGACCGCTGCAAACAAGGCATAGAAACGGCGAAGCGCTATAACACCCAACTAGCTTTAATTAGCATCGATATCGATCACTTTAAAAAGATAAACGACACACTCGGTCATGATATTGGCGACGCACTATTGATAGAGCTAGTCGAACGTCTTACGCAGGGCATGCGCAAAGAAGACACCATCGCACGCCTCGGCGGAGATGAATTTGCAATACTACTATCGAATATTTCGGGTCAAGACGGCGCTGAGCTCGTCGGCCGCAATCTAATCGAACACATCACAAAGCCTATAGAAGTAAAAAACAATGAGCTAATTATCACCTCAAGCCTAGGGATTACACTTTTCCCCGACGATGGTGACAGCTATGAAAAACTACTCAAAAATGCCGACATGGCGATGTATAAAGCAAAAAATGCGGGTAGAAATAACATTCAATTTTATAACGAAGAAATGAACAAAGAGATGCAACGACAATGCGAAATTGAACAAGCATTGCGGACTGCCATCAACACAAATCAATTTGAGCTTTATTATCAGCCCATTATCGACATCAATAATGGAGAGATCGTTGCACTTGAGGCGCTCACCCGATGGAATCACCCGAGCAAAGGAATATTACTTCCGGATGACTTTTTAAGCATTGCGGATCAAACAGGACTATTGCAGATCATTGGAAAATGGGCATTTAACCAATTATGCATTGAAGCAAAATCAATCGAGAAAGCTTGTGGTAAACAACTTTCTTATGCGTTCAATCTTACTCGCAAACAATACAACCACCCTAGTCTGCTGAATATGCTTAAAGGAGCCTGCATAGAGCACAGCTTTAATCCCAATCGTCTAATACTAGAGCTGTCAGAGAACACTCTTGCTCAATCTAGTAGCGACACCATTAAACAACTCAAAACACTCAAGAGTTTCGGTTGTGTCATTACTATTGATGGCTTTGGCGCGAACTCATCATCGCTAACGCAGCTCGACAGTCTCCCCATCGATATGATCAAACTCGATCGACAAACCGTAGCGAGTTGCCTGCACAACAAAAAGAACAAACTTGTTATTGAATCTTTGCTCGCGATTGCCAAACAACTTGGCATAAAGAGCTTTGCATCCGGCGTGGAAAACCTGTCGCAAGAATCATTTTTGCAGAGAAATCACTGCCAATACGTGCAAGGGTTTATGTATTCGGAGGCGCTACCTGCCGAACACCTTATTGCCTTGCTGCTAAACAACGCCCGTGAGAAAGAATTACATTCGGGAGATCAAATAGCATTACCACTCGGGATCACAGAACTATAAGACGCCCTTTAAGCGTCCTGTAGCTCACCAACAATCTCTTCATGCAATGCCAAGAATTGTTCAGTCAAACCGTGCTTAGGTGCAAAATAGACCAGCGGCTTATTATTTTGATGGGACTCTTTCATTTTTACGCTGGCTGATAATTTAACATCGAGAACAGGCAATCCCTCTTCAACCAACTCTTCAACCAACTTCCTAGGTAGGCTTGCTCTTGGCTGAAACTGATTCACAACAATTCCCTCTATTTTAAGTGAATCATTATGATCTTCCTGGATATCCTGAATTTCACCCATGATTTGGTAGAGCGCTTTGCGAGAGAAGTCATCACAATCGAAAGGTATCAAAACACGATCTGCAGCAATGAGCGCCGATCGGGTATAAAAATTTAATGCTGGCGCAGTGTCGATGTAAATATCATCGAAGAAAGACTCCATTTCTCTTAATGCCGTCTTTAATTTATAAATCTTGTGCTTTGCTTCTAATTTACGCTCTAGAAACTCCAACTCAGGATGTGAAGGCATTACCGATAAATTATCGTAAGGGCTTTGATGAACAAACTCGCTCGCATCTTTATTGAAAAGATTAAACGACAAGGTCTGCTCAAAAAAATCTGCGACGGTGTGTTTCAATTCACTTGAGGAGACGCCCAACAAGTAATGCGTAGAGTTGCCCTGAGTATCAAGGTCAACCACTAACGTACGACGCCCCTTGGATGCGCTAATTGCAGCCAAGTTACATGTGATACTAGATTTACCAACACCACCTTTTTGATTAAACACCACTCGAATCACTGTCGCTTCTCCTTAAACTTTGACGAGGACACTCTCACCAGCCCAACACCTTTTTTACAAACGGAACTGTAATACTTCGCTTTTCAAGCAATTGGGCATGATCCAACTTATCTAGAACCTCCAATAATGCGCCTAAACTACGAGAACTTCTAGCATATATGTAGCTCAGCACATCATCAGACAGACTAATACCACGTTGCTCGGCATATTGAGATATAGCGGCCTTCTTTTCAAAGTCACTCAACACTTCAATTTTTTGTGTCATTCCAGAACTTAATCGCGACACTAAATCCTTAAGCGAAAAAGATAAATGACCAGGGACATCGCAGGCACTAACCACCAAAGTATTGCCGGCATCTCGAAAGTGATTAAACAAACTAAACAAAGCAAACTCAAAATCTGAGTCACCGCTAAACCACTCTATCCCGTCAACAACAAGAAAATTGAATTCTTTTAGAAATTCCAAATAGCCTAAGAACTCTTCACCCGACATGGTTTGGCGTACATCCTGACCACATACAAAATAGGCGTTCATACCTTTTTCTTTTGCAACACTATATGCCGCAGAACATAAATGCGTTTTCCCGCTATCTTTGGCGCCAACTAAGTACAGAAAAGGGACCGCCTGATCGAAGAGTAAATGATTCAAACGATGGGGAATATTCAGTTCAGCAGGAGATACAAAATTACTAAATGACAGTTCTTTCTTAAACCCTAGCCCTAATAACAACTGACTCGATTTATCAGCGCTCACTATCTACACCTTTATTAAGAGCGAACTTGGCTTCTTTAACCCATAGATAAATGTAATGGATACCACTCAGAAACGTGATAATGGACACACTCGCGATACCTACATCAATATAAGACTCATTCAAAAGGTAGCCTGACAAATACAGAAGCATAATCGCCGCAAAGGCAATTTGAATAAACGTACACGCCTTACCTAAATAAGATGGCTTCACGTCGTAATGCGCAATCCTGAAATGAAAAAACAAAGCACCACAAACCAATAACAAATCTCTTCCAAATACTAAAATGAATAGCCACATAGGAATATATTTCAGCCATGCCAAAATGATAAAAGTTGAGACCAACAGCAACTTATCGGCTAAGGGGTCTGCAATCGCACCAAAACGAGAGTGCCAACCAAACTGTCGAGCCACAAAGCCATCAACGCCATCCGACACGCCAGCTATAGCAAACAACAACAAGGCCAAGTCATATCGACCTTGAAGAAAATACAACGCAAAAGGGATAACAAGAAATATACGCAATAGCGTCAATAAGTTTGGTATTTGACGCAACACTTATTTGAGACCTATTGAAGTCGGCCATTGATAATAAAGCTGAGGCTGAATAGAGGTTGCCAACACATTACCTGACGATGATGGAGCAGACTCTTCTTTTAAAATACCTGCAAGTGCTAGCTGCTGTACAAATTGATCTTCACTTGCGCGCAACTCGAGGTCCAACAAAAGATCACTGCCATACAAGGCTCCGAGCTGAACGTTAGTGACAGTCGATAAGCTACCCAAATGCTCAACGACTTTTACATAATCTAAGAATGTTTGCACATTACTAACAGAGATACGCAAATATTGATCTTGCTCGCTCGCTTTTATCGCGTAGCGAGAAGAAAGGTTTGAAGCGATCTCTTGGTTGACCAGCCCAAACAGCGCAGAATAATCCGCTGCACGAAAGCGCCCTTCTATTTCAACACCATTCTCCCGAAAGGCGTATTTAGCATCTAAGCCTTCCTCTGCCTCAAATACACGCATTTGTAATACGGCATCGTGCGGGTAGCGCTTACCAGCTTCGCTGACTGAACTGTCAAACAAGCCCCAAAGACCTGCCATATCTATCGCATTCTGATCACTTAAATCACCGACCGGTAAAAAAGAGACCAAGCCATACTCAGAAGCTGACTCCATAAAACTCGTTTCTAATTGCGGTAAATCAGATGTCAGCAATTGTCTTTCATAGCCCCTTTGCACAACCACCCAGCTTAAAATGGATGGCCTCAAGCTTCCCCAAATCGCAACATTGCTTGCCCTCAATGCTTTCAAAATAGCTTGATCAGCAAAATTTACAGTCAGCAGAAATTGTTTCTCAGGTGCAGACGCGGGAAAATCTAGCTTAAGGCTCTTTTCAACTTCAGTCTCGCCCTCACCTTCCGCCTGATCACTTAGCACAGGCGAAAAGTCTGGATTCGCTCTATAACTAAAACTCAGCACATAACGCTGAGCCTGAGAAATAATTGGAGATAGTTCAGGATTATCTTGAACAGAAGCACCTGTAAGCTTGCCAAGTACCTGCTCCATTGCGACTGGAAATGCTTCGTCTCTTTCAGAAGCATCCTGTGATTCGACCTGAACGACAGCATAGAAGAGCTGGACGCGCTCCGCCGCCACCGCAAAATCAACGCAAGTAAATACCAGAAGAAAAATAGATGTAAACCTAAGCAAGGAGCGTGATTCCGAGGTGAATAATTAGAATTAGCGTCATAATATTAGCCCTTTCCCGATATGACAATAACTGAAACAAATAAGCTGAATAAATTAGTTAGCCCCCTTTAAAGCCAAACACGTATGGAATCCCCTTAATCCTACCTGTAAACTCTCGACCTTTGATCACACACGTGCGAGTTCCCTTCATAATGTCTGAGAAATCCCTAAGTTATAAAGACGCTGGCGTTGATATTGATGCTGGAAATCAATTAGTAGATAGAATCAAAAACGTTGCAAAGAAAACTACCCGTCCAGGGGTTTTAGGCGGGCTAGGTGGATTTGGCGCCTTGTTTGAAGTTCCCAAGAACTACAAAGAGCCAGTGCTCATTTCGGGCACAGATGGCGTTGGAACTAAATTACGCTTGGCCATGGATCTCAATAAGCACGATAGCATCGGTATCGATTTAGTTGCTATGTGTGTCAACGATCTTATCGTAGCTGGCGCAGAGCCTCTATTCTTCTTAGATTACTATGCAACAGGAAAACTGAACATAGATGTAGCTGAGCAAGTAGTCAATGGTATCGGTGAAGGCTGTTTACAGTCAGGCTGCGCACTTGTTGGCGGTGAAACCGCAGAGATGCCCGGCATGTATCACGGTGATGATTACGACTTAGCAGGATTCTGCGTAGGCGTTGCCGAAAAATCACAACTCATAGATGGCTCAAATGTTCGCCAAGGTGATGCACTTATCGGCCTCGCTTCAAGTGGCCCACACTCTAATGGATACTCGCTTATCCGCAAGATCATTGAAGTATCTGGCGCAGACGTTTCAGCGCAGTTAGATGATGGCCAAGTCATTGCCGACGCATTGATGCAACCAACGCGCATATACGTGAAGAATTTGCTTTCACTTATCTCAGACTTGCAAGTAAATGCCCTATCGCACATCACCGGCGGCGGCTTACTAGAAAACATCCCACGCGTGTTGCCCGACAGCTGTAAAGCCGTCATTAATAGCTCTTCATGGGAGCTTCCGCCAATCTTTCAGTGGCTGCAAGCCAACGGTAACGTTGATGCGACCGAAATGTATCGAACCTTCAACTGCGGTGTGGGTATGGTGGTTTGCGTACCTCAAGATCAAGCCGACGCGGCAGTCAACAAGCTCAATGAACTAGGCGAACAAGCTTGGTTAATTGGTCTAATTGAAGACAAAAGTGACGACGAAGAAGCCGTTGAATTAAGAGGCTAAGAAAAAATGGAAGCGGAACCAGCACCTCTACCAAAAGCTGTCGTCCTTATATCTGGAAATGGTTCAAATCTTCAAGCCATTATTGATGCATCAAGCTCTGGCGAACTCCCTTTAGACATCTGCGCCGTTATCTCGAACGTGCCAGATGTAAAGGGACTAGAACGCGCGGCAGATGCAGAAATCAAAACGCATGTAATTGAGCACAAAAAATATCCTCAACGAGAATTATTTGACGTACAGTTGATTCGCCAAATAAACGAATACCAGCCGGATATAGTCATACTTGCCGGCTTTATGCGCATTTTGAGCAAAGATTTTGTAAACCAATATCTGGGCAAACTTGTAAATATTCACCCGTCGCTACTTCCTCTTTATCCTGGACTTAACACGCACAAAAGAGCGCTAGAAAATCAGGATGCTGAGCATGGCGTCACAGTGCATTATGTTGTCCCAGAACTAGATGCGGGGCCGAATATCATTCAAGCTAAGGTTGACGTTTCTGCAACAGAGACTCAAGAATCGCTTGCAAAAAAAGTTCAAGAACAAGAGCACATTATTTACCCAATTGCACTAAAATGGATGGCAGAGGGTCGCTTGTCACTTGACGGAAACAATGTATACCTCGACTCTCAGGAAATCCCAGGTTCGGGCTTAATATTGGATAACAAGCGCACACTGCATTAAATACAAATAGCTGAAGATTAAAGGGAGTTGGTATGAAACAGTTCATTTGCGTATTAACGAACCTAATAGCATTGTCATGCTATGCAGAAACGACCTCCCTCTCATCCCATCAGTTAGTCCCACATAAAGCCCATTATGAAGCGCACATTGATCACGGATTATCGCTCAGCGGGACAGCAACGAGAGAGCTACGCAAATTAGAGAATGACGCCTGGCTTTACACGTTCTATGTCGACACGCTACCGGCAACAATCCATGAACAATCGACCTTTTCTATCACTGATCAAATGATCACTCCCTCTTTGTATAGCTACGCCCTCGAAGGAACATTCATAAAAAACCGCTATCAACGTGTTGAATTTTTTGACGACACGAAAATCAAAGAACGCTACAAGAAAAAAGAATGGACTTACACTAACGCAGGACCAACCTTAGATCGATTAAGCTACCAACTTCAAATACAGCTCGACAATGCATTTTCAAACGCCGACGAATTTGACTATCAAGTCGCTCATAAAGGCAGCATCAGGAAATATCGTTTTAAAGCAATTGGAGAGCAAACAATTGAAACTAAGATTGGCACAAAGACAGCGACGATAATCGAAAAGGTTCGTGAAGGAGAAGCCCAGAGAGAAACAAAGTTCTGGATCGATACAGAATCACCATATGCCCTTTTGAAGTTCATTCAAACAGAGTCAGATGGCGAGAAGTACGAAATCAACATCACGCGTTTAGAAACAAACTAAGCGCAGCTATTTTTTAGTCTACTGGCTCGATGTAATCAATCATTAATTGAACGCTCCGTCGCCCCCTAAATTCATTGATTGAAGGACGAAATACTAAACGAATATTAGTGAGATCTTCCGAGCAATAGGGGCTTGAAAACTGAATAGCATCGAATAGCTCGCCACCTTCAAACTCAACAACAAGCTTTAGGTGTTTCTCTTTTAATACGCGCTTCTGCACAACCCTTACTTGTGCATCGAAACAAGGCTCTGGAAACTTTTGCCCCCACGGCCCTGCACGTTCAATTTGCTCGACATTTGAAATTGTCAGCGCTGCTGGATCGAGCTCACCATCCGTATAAATGATCGCCTCAAGATCCTCTTCACCGAGCAAAGATTCAACAACATCCTGGAAAGCTGATTCAAATACACTTAATTTAGCTACCTCGATACTCATACCTGCGGCCATGGCATGACCACCGAACTTAACTAAAACGTCTGGATACTTTTTCGCAACGACATCTAAGGCATCGCGCATATGCAAACCAGGAATAGAGCGTGCAGACCCCTTCAATATATTGATCTGATCAGGGTCATCGCTCTCAGGTGCAAACGCGACAACAGGACGATGAAACTTTTCTTTCACGCGAGAAGCCAGAATACCAATCACACCTTGATGCCAGTGCTCTTCATATAGCACAAAGGCCTTTGGAGGCTGGTCTATATTGATTTGGGAAAATGCCGCATCGGCGTCTCTTCGCATATCTTCCTCAATATGCTTGCGCTCCTGATTCAAGCCATTCAAAACCTGAGCACGTTGACGCGCATCAAGCATGTCTCGCGAAAGCAAACATTCAATACCTGTCGACATATCATCTAATCGCCCCGCCGCGTTTAAACGAGGACCAACCGCAAAACCAAGATCACTTGTAACAGCTGTTTCGTAATTCCGACCTGCAACCTCAAATAACGCCAAAATACCCGGCCGTGCTTTACCCGCACGAATTCGCCGCATACCCTGCTCTACGAGGATTCGATTATAAAAATCCAGAGCAACCAAGTCAGCCACCGTACCTAATGCCACAAGATCAAGATATGCAGCCATATTTGGCTCAACAAGGTTCTTATCTTGAAACCAATTGATCGTACGGAGAGAGGCTCGTAATGCGGACATCACATAAAAAATAACACCCACACCAGCCATATTCTTAGAGGGAAAGTTGCAACCGTACTGAGCCGGATTCACAATCGCGTCTGCATCTGGAAGTTCGTCGCCAGGTAAATGGTGATCAGTGACAATAACCTTAATACCCAAGGCATGCGCGCGCGCAACACCTTCGTGACTAGATATCCCATTATCAACCGTTACTATTAGAGTAGGATTTGATTGAGCGGCCAGATCAACAATTTCAGGCGTTAGCCCATAACCAAATTTAAAGCGATCAGGAACAAGATAATCGACATTATTCGCCCCAAACTCACGCAACGCCTCGTAGGCTATGGTC
>NZ_LWGF01001420.1:0-983 GCF_001635355.1 Oleiphilus sp. HI0125 | reverse complement strand
AATGCGTCGATTATGTCATAACTTTGGGCTGTATCGTAAGAGTCCTACTGCACGGAATAGAAGATGAGTGAGCATACACGCGAGAGCGTAGAAGCGGATTTTGTAATTGATATGGAACATTCTGGGATGCGCTTAGATCAGGCGATTTCGGAATTGATGCCAGATTATTCGCGTTCGCGCCTCCAGCAATGGATTAAACAGGGTGCATTGACTGTAAATGGCGCAGTACTGAAGCCGAAAGAAAAAGTAAAAGTTAACGACTTCATCGAGCTCAGAGCGGAACTTGAAGCGCAGGGTGAGTGGAAGGCAGAGCCTGTTGATCTGGATATTGTTTATGAAGATGAAGCCATATTGATTATCAATAAGCCCGTTGGCCTTGTTGTGCACCCAGCAGCAGGAAATTATTCCGGAACGTTAGTTAATGGCTTACTTCATTATGATGCGAGCTTAGAGAATGTGCCGCGCGCAGGTATCGTGCATCGTTTGGATAAAGATACTTCAGGCTTGATGGTGGTCGCTAAAACCTTGCAAGCCCACGCGCATATTGTTGCTCAGCTACAAGATAGAAGTATGGGGCGTGAATATGAAGCCCTCGTAACGGGAGTTATGACAGGCGGTGGTACCGTCGATGAGCCAATTGCTCGCCATTCTCGAGATCGAAAGAAAATGGCAGTTACGCCTTTTGGCAAGAATGCCGTGACGCATTATCGCGTGGTTAAAAAATTCGATCACCATACGCATATTCGTGTGAAGCTAGAGACTGGGCGTACGCATCAAATTCGTGTTCACATGGCGCACATTGGTTATCCGCTTGTTGGTGACAGAACATACGCAGGACGTTCGAAAGTGCCGGCGGGAACGAGTCCTGAATTCAAAGAAGCATTGAAAGCTTTCCCTCGTCAGGCGCTGCATGCAAAAAAACTCACTTTGATTCATCCTTTAGACGAAGAAGAAGTGAGTTGGGAAGTAGACCTGCCGCAAGA
>NZ_LWGF01001419.1:0-744 GCF_001635355.1 Oleiphilus sp. HI0125 | reverse complement strand
TGAATTACGAGTGCGCCGTCTTCAAAGTACTCATAAGCTTTCTCGCCGTCGACATCAGGGTCTGACAAGAAATGGAGAATAGATGCGCGATAAAGTTTGATACTCATAGTTTAATCTTTACAGCTATAGTGAAATTTCGATTTTGACGTCGTCGTCAAGGTAGATTTCTTCACAGTTGTGGCCGTCACCAGAACGGTCTACAACAAGAAAATCACAGACTTTGTATAGGCCAAGCACAGGGTGATGCCAAGTGTTCTTTCTGTAGTTCACACCTTGGTCTTTGGTTGCTAAGAACAGGTGTAAATTTTCCGGCTTCAAGTCTTCAACCGGATCTCCTACCAATACCAAGTAGTCTTCCCCAGAAAGTGGCTGAAATGATTGAGATCCAAATGGGTGGCGCTCCATCATCTTGATTGGCATTGGCAGCGCACGTGGTTGTGCACGGAAAATATTAATGATCACTTTGTCATCAGCAGGGTTCTCAACTTCAGTCGTAACCAAGTTATGAAAACGCTCTGTGTTGCCATCATTGATCATGATTGGCTTGTTGCCATCGCACTGAACCACTTCACCGAAAGGCGCAAATGCCTCAGCTGTAAGTGGCTTAGGTGTGAGTTTGTAAGTCGCCATGCGCTTAGCTGCCTCGGTACGTAGAGATGCCGTAAGCAGAAACTAGAAGTGGCACGTGGTAGTGCTCTTCAGGCTTCTCGATACGGAAGTCAAAGTTTACGCTTGGGTAGAAAC
>NZ_LWGF01001418.1:0-891 GCF_001635355.1 Oleiphilus sp. HI0125 | reverse complement strand
CCGCCACTAATCATAGGAGGAATCGCAACATCGCGAGCGCCTTGCGCATTCACTACAAAGTTTTGTAGGAAGATAGACATACCAATTGCAGAGATTAAAGGAATTAATCGATTCGCTCCGCGCAGAGGTCTATATGCTGTTCTCTCAATCGCCCAGCCGAAAGAACTCGATACAATAATGGCTATTGTGAGTGCAGCGAGGATAATAATAGGAACATATTCGATGCCTAACATCGTTAGTCCTGCTATCACGACAAAGCTGACATAAGTGCCGATCATGTACACTTCACCATGCGCGAAGTTGATCATGCCAATAATGCCGTAAACCATGGTGTAACCGATTGCGATTAACGCATAGGTACTACCAATCGTCAGTCCATTGAGTATTTGTTGTATGAAATATAAGAATGCTTCTAGCATCTATCCCTACCTTGTTACCAAAAAAAACACCCACTCTCAGCAGAGAGCAGGTGTTCTAATTACTCTAACTACTTGTGTTTACTTGGCTTCAGTTTTTGAGCCATCTTGGTGCCAGTTGTAAACAACAAAGTCGAACTGCTTAAGATCGCCTTTCTCGTCAAACTGGATATCACCTGTTGGCGTGCTGAAATTCATTTCACGCATTGCTTTCTGCATTGCGTCAGTGTCAGTACCGCCAGTTTTGACCATTGCATCTGCAAGTACTTGAACCGCTGAGTAAGCTGTCAATACGAACGCACCGCTTGCGTCCTGACCCACGTCAACAAAAGACTTAACCAAGTCTGCGTTTGCTGGGTTTTTGTCGAAGCTTGGTGGAAGTGTTACGAGCAAACCTTCAGACGCAGGACCTGCAATTGCATTGATATCATTGTTACCAACACCTTCTGGACCCATAAATTGTGCTTTGAAGCCT
>NZ_LWGF01001417.1:0-749 GCF_001635355.1 Oleiphilus sp. HI0125 | reverse complement strand
TCTCCAGGTGGATCAAGAATCATAAACTACGTAGCAAACTCACTTGTCCGGCACTTGGCGTGGGAACAGCCTTTAATCGAAGCGATCAACGCACCTCATATCAGCAACCGCTATGGCGACATGGATATTGAAAAAGGTGCTTGGTCGAATGAGGACATTTCAGACTTTGAAAACTTGGGGTACAAAGTAAATCAAAGAGATCTTAATTCGGGTCTACACGCTGTACAAATTACAAAAGACTTGCTCAAAGGCGCAGCAGATAAGCGTCGCGAAGGTAGCGCGAACGCACGATAACGGATTATAAGAAATCCGGCTCATCAATAATCTCGTGCTTAACACCATGAAGTTCGAAACTTAGTGAGCGGGAATGTAAGTAGCAACGGTCTGCGTCTTCACCACCATAGCGCTTATCGCCAAGTATTGGACTGCCCAGCGACTTACACATCACTCGAAGTTGGTGCGTTTTCCCAGTCTCTGGCCACAAGTAAAACAGCCAATTATCATGATGCTTATGCGCCTTAAATCTAGTTACTGCTGGGTTTTCGAAGGTCCTTAATAATTTATAGCCACCGCCACGTGCCTTTGTCATATCACCTGACACGAGACCTTGCTTTTTCTTTGGTTTTTTTGGGCTTAGGGCGAGGTATTCTTTCTTGATCGTTTTGTTCTGAAACAAAACAGAAATATCTCTATTTGCTTGTGGCCCCTTAGCAAACAACATTAAGCCGCTTGTAACACGATCTAAACGA
>NZ_LWGF01001416.1:0-822 GCF_001635355.1 Oleiphilus sp. HI0125 | reverse complement strand
TCACCGAAGTGTTGGCAAGTGTTGTGCGCATCTCTTCGATGATGTTGATGAGCTTTTCGCCGTCTTCTTTGTGATTAAATTCGGTAGAAAGTGTACGGACGTTTTCGATAAGAGTATCGATTGTTTTTGGTGATTCCTGTTGAATAATTTGGACGCCGGTTTTTTCAAGAGCGTTGATTGCGGTTTCAGGACCCATGTCTGCGGCGCCTACAAGAGCGTCTGCTTTGATGCTTAGTAAGCCTTCGGGTGAAAGTTGGCGGTGGTAGCCAATGCTGGGCAAGCCTCGTAATTCGGGTTGACGAACTGACGTGACATCCACAGCAATAATAGCATCCTGAAGGTTAAGGGCTTGTAGGACTTGGGTGGTGCCTAGATCTGCGCTGATAATGCGAGGAGTCTCATCTTCGGCGAGAGCTGTTTGTGTGGTAATAACTGTGAGAAGTAGAGAAAAGCATGCCAATGATTTTGCAAAACTAATTCCGGCGCTGCGCATTTTGGTCTCCGAAGGGGCGTGACAGATAGTGCGTAGAAAATAGTTTAAGTCGCACTTTCTTAGGGTGATATTTAAGAAAGCGCAAGAATAGAGGACGGTAATGGCAATGTCAATCGAAATGAGACTAATTCGTATTTACATATAAAGCTTCGTCTGTTACCTTTCGCGACCTTGGGAATATAGCACGCTAGGAAAAAGGCATGACTGATAAAGTTGATATTGATAACGATCCAATTATTCAAGGTGAGCAGGCGCAGGGTTTACTTGACTGCTAAGCACTTGGGGGCCGCTGACCACAATCGTATTCTCGGGAGGTTGCGTGTTTGAAT
>NZ_LWGF01001415.1:0-517 GCF_001635355.1 Oleiphilus sp. HI0125 | reverse complement strand
TTCACATATTTATACAATGGAGGTATAGGGTGCCTATCTATGACCATAAGTATGGTGGTTTAGACTATTTTCGAGTTTATCGTTCTTGGGGCGGACAAGAGTTTCAAGAATATGTGCGAATCGGAGAAGATAAAGACGCTGCACGCAAAGAGGCTGAGGCGATCGAAACACGTTTTACGCGGGAATATGAAGTTTATCAGCGAGAGCGTGCTGCACAACCAGAATTTCATGTGAGAGATGATGGCTCAATTCGAGGTCTACGGCGTGTTAGTGTTGAGCGAGGTAGTAGAGCGACAGTTGAGGTCTTGGAGCTCCGTATCAACGTGCCTTGGTTAAAAAGCATCAAGCGAACGACGGTATCAATTAGCACACATGGATTTGAGTCAGCTTTTCAGCAGTCAGTTGAAAAAATATGCGAATGGTATGAATTAGATAAACAAAGCCCCGCTGCGAAAGCGATGCGTACTTGTGATGCTTATTATGCAAATGGTGATGAGATCAGCGCTTTACGTAGTGT
>NZ_LWGF01001414.1:0-646 GCF_001635355.1 Oleiphilus sp. HI0125 | reverse complement strand
GAACATTGATGCCCGCATTTGCAGCCATTTCTCCAACTAGGGTCGTAACCGTACTTTTACCGTTTGATCCTGTAATCGCGATCATTGGTGCATTTACATGTTCAGCAAACAGATCAATGTCACCGCGGACTGCTACGCCAGCGTCTTTAGCTTTTTGAATAGCAGGGTATTTCGGATCTAGACCAGGACTCAGAATCAGCTCTGAATAATTACATAAGGCATCATCAGCAATCTCTCCGAGTGAAATCGCCACATCTGGGTACATGTTTTTAACTTGGTCTAGGTTCGGCGGGTTTTGGCGGGTATCTGCCATGGAGAAAGACCGCCCAATTCGCTTTAAAAAGCGCGCACAAGATAGCCCGGTCTCACCAAGACCCAACACTAAACTATGCTTGTCAGAAGCAATCAAACTCATTCTCTTAACGTACCTTAAGTGTCGCTAAACCAATTAACACAAGAATTACAGTAATAATCCAAAAACGAACAATGACCCGCGGCTCAGGCCAACCTTTTAATTCAAAGTGGTGATGCAAAGGCGCCATGCGAAAGATTCGACGTCCGGTCAACTTGTACGAGGCCACTTGCAAGATTACGGAGATCGTTTCCATTACGAACACGCCACCCATAATGAACAATACGATCTCTT
>NZ_LWGF01001413.1:0-764 GCF_001635355.1 Oleiphilus sp. HI0125 | reverse complement strand
TTAGCGACTTGCCCCAGAACAATCAGCTTGTCAGGTGTAATTTCACCACCAGCGATACGAGGTACAACCGAATAACTACCATCTTTTTGCATATTGCCAAGATAAGTGTCGTTGGTGTCTTGGAGTTTAACGTGCTCTTTTTGAAGCACGAAATCGTTCCATACTGACGCGAGAATTGAACCGACCGCAGGCTTACAGATTTCACAACCGATACCGCGACCATGTTTTTCAAGCAGCGCGTCAAAACTTTTGATTTCTTCGACTTTAATAATGTGGAAGAGCTCTTGGCGAGAATAAGCAAAGTGCTCACAAATATCTTTATTGACCTCTACGCCGCGTTTTTCTAGTTCGCTATCAACGACGTTTTTCAATAAGGCCGCACAACCACCACAACCGGTGCTTGCTTTAGTGCATGATTTCACCGAGCCAAGATCACAGTTGCCTGCATCCATTGCATCAACAATGTCGCCCTTAGAGACGTTGTGACAAGAACATACCGTCGCAGTCGCTGGTAAAGCATCAGCACCTAGCGCAGGCGCAGCATCGCTCGTAGAAGGAAGAATTAAACTTTCTGGTTTTTCAGGAAGGTCGATACCATTTAAAGCATACTGAAGAAGAGTATCGTAGTCTGAAGTGTCACCTATTAGCACCGCACCAATAAGTAGCTTTTTGTCTGCATCAACAACGATCTTCTTGTAAACACCTTCAGGTTGATTTTCATAGGTGTAACTCAAAGCACCTACTGTGCGAGCATGGGCGTCACC
>NZ_LWGF01001412.1:0-556 GCF_001635355.1 Oleiphilus sp. HI0125 | reverse complement strand
TTCGCAACAGCCTCTTTCACAGCGAAGCGTTTTGCGACAAAATTTTCCTGACCACGATCTAAACGAACAAACTCCGTAAGCTCAGCATCTGATAGCACTTTTTCTGGAAAACGCTCCGGATTATTGCTCATTGCCTTTTCGATCCGCTCAATTTTTAGCAAGTCAACGCCAACACCTATCATTCGACTAGCCTGCTTGATTAATGATCGATTTCATTTCTCGCACAGCTTCTTTCAAACCGACAAAGACTGCTCTAGCGATAATAGCGTGACCAATATTGAGTTCGTTCATTCCGTTGATCTGCGCAATTTCATGCGTATTATGATAATTCAAGCCATGGCCAGCATTAACGATTAAACCCTCGGACACACCTAATTCGGTAGAGGCAACAATCAACCCAAGCTCCTTTGCCTGCGCTTCATTTGAAGCAGGCTCAGCATAAGCGCCCGTATGCAGCTCTATCGCTGCCGCTCCACAATTTTTCGACGCCAAGATCTGTTGTTCGTCGGGGTCGATAAATACAGAGACCTCTATGCCAGCATAACCGAGTCTTTGA
>NZ_LWGF01001411.1:0-916 GCF_001635355.1 Oleiphilus sp. HI0125 | reverse complement strand
TGCGCGACCTGCTTAAAGCAGGTGTACACTTCGGACACCAGACTCGTTACTGGAATCCAAAAATGGGCAAATACATCTTCGGTGCCCGAAACAAAATCCATAGCATTAACCTCGAACAAACAGTTCCTGCTTTCAACGAGTCTTTAGCGATGGTTAAAAGACTTGCTGAGAACAAGAACAAAATCTTGTTCGTTGGTACTAAGCGTGCGGCTAGCAAAATCATCAAAGAGGAAGCTGAGCGCGGGGGTATGCCTTACGTGAATCATCGTTGGTTGGGCGGTATGTTGACCAACTACAAAACGATTCGTCAAAGCATCCGTCGTTTACGCGATCTTGAGAAGCAGAAAGAAGATGGTACTTTCGAAAAACTAACCAAGAAAGAAGTCTTGATGCGTACGCGTGAGATGGACAAGCTTGAGCGTGGTATCGGCGGTATCAAAGATATGGGCGGCTTGCCAGATGCGTTATTTGTTATCGATGTTGATAACGAGCGTATCGCAATTAAAGAAGCGAACAAATTAGGTATTCCTGTTATCGGTATCGTTGATACTAACAGTGATCCTGATGGTGTTGACTACGTTATCCCAGGTAACGATGACGCGATTCGTGCGATTCAAATCTACNCGAAAGCATTTGCTGATGCGGTAGTTGAAGGCACTGCGTCAAACGGTGGCGAATACGTAGAAGTTGCTGAAGAAGCAAAAGAAGCGCCAGCGGCAGAGTAATCTGTTAGCTTTCAAGCTTTGAAAAATCAAAAGACCTGCAAGTTCGCTTGCAGGTCTTTTGTACTAAATAGCTAAAAATTTTGCGGCGGGGATTTAACGATGTCCACGACGCTAACAAACCTAAATGCCTATTACAGGCGATATAGATGAGGAAATATCATGGCTGCAATTAGTGCCTCAATGGTAAAAGA
>NZ_LWGF01001410.1:0-11163 GCF_001635355.1 Oleiphilus sp. HI0125 | reverse complement strand
TCGACCAAAGGTTAGTGCCCCTATTTATTATTTCCTGGTCGCGCGATATCCCACATATCTGCAGGCGAAATAACATCCCAATCAACTTTATTAGAGCCTGACATCGCCAGCATTGCCTGAATCAAGCTTGGCGCGCCGCCTGAGCGGGGCAAATCATATTGATCGGGATAGCCCACATCCGTTAAAAACAAACCATAAGGCTGAGCAGTCACATCGGCTTTAGTACGATCTTTCGCCGCAAGCACTTCAGCACACCACTCCACTGGATTTCGGCCCGCACCTATCGACATAAGGACGCCCGCGATATTACGCACCATATGGTGCAAAAAGGCATTGCCCTGAATATCTAGCACAAGAATATTACCGAAACGATTTACGCGAACGTGGTCGATATGCCGAAACGGCGATTTACTCTGACATCCAACGGCACGAAACGAAGTGAAATCATGCTCGCCCACCAAGCATTGTGCCGCTCGATGCATCAGCGACTCATCTAAAGCGTAATGACACCAAGTCATTTCGTCATAAAAATGCGCTGGTCGAATAGGATGATTAAAGATCACATAGTTATAGCGGCGATTAAAAGCAGAAAAACGCGCGTGAAACTCATCTGAAACCGACTGCACCCAAGAAACAGAAATATCTGGCGGCAGATTTGCGTTACAACCAAAAACCCAAGAGCGCGCAGTTCTTACTGATGTGGTATCAAAATGAACAACCTGATAACTCGCATGAACTGCTTTATCAGTACGACCCGCACAAACAACTTCGACAGGATGGTTTGCGACACGAGAAATCGCAACTTCTAATTCAGCCTGTACAGAGGGAACACCGCTTTTTTGAGACTGCCAGCCACAATAAGCACTCCCTTTGTACATCAGCCCTAACGCAATGCGGCCAGTAACGTGATCGTTACCGGCCGCAGTATTCATATCTGACATACTATTTAGAAATAGAATCGATCAGTTCGTTAGCTTGCTGCTTTTGCTGATCAGAGCCTTCTTGCTGAACTTCAACTAAAATCTCTTTAGCGCCTTCGGTGTCACCCATATCGATATAAGCGCGCGCCAAATCCAACTTAGTAGACACCTCATCGGTTCCTTCTAAGAAGTCGAAATCTTCGTCATCACTTAATTCCGGCTCGAAATCATCTGCATCGCCCAACGCTTCAGCCGCTTCATCTAGGGTCTCGTCCGTGATGGTGAGTTCGTCATCTCCTAGATCAAGCACATCTGCAGCACCTTCGTCTGCTTCAGCACTTTCAGTCAACGAATCTTCCGGCTCCAAATCATCCAGCTCATCAAGAGCATCTCCAAGGTCCTCGGATTCAGAATCATCCAATTCTAGGGCATCTAGCTCTTCAGCATCTAAGGACAACTCTTCTTCAGATTCAGAGTCAAAATCTAAATCCAAGGCTTCGTCCAACTCTAGGCTAAGATCATCTGCATCTGCCTCTTCCACTACCGATTCAAGGCTTTCAGCTTCAGAATCTGCACCCGCATCTTCATCAAGACCTAAAGCCTCATCATCAAGTGATAACTCATCACTCAAATCCAAATCAATTTCAGCTTCGTGATTTAACTCTGCGTCACTTAGCGACAATTCACCGTCTTCATCTACGAGATGAGACGAAGCTGCATCTGCAGCCGATGCATCATTGTCAGCATCCAACTCAAGCTCTTCTGCTTTGGCAGAGTCGCCACCAAGATCTAAATCCTCTGATGAGAAATCGATACCTGGATCAACTTCTAGTTCTTTATCACTTTCATCAAGCTCCAAATCGATATCTAAATCGATATCTAAATCTTCTGAAGCAAAATCTATATCACCAGCAACCTCTTCAAGCGCTTCTTCAGCGTATGAGTCTTCGTAATCTTCCAAGCTTGCAGGAGACTCAGAGTCTAGTACCTCTTCTTGAATCGTTTCTGCAACTTCGCTTTCTTCCTGCTCAACCGTATCGAAGTCAAAGTTGTTATCGTCTCCAGATAAAAGCGCCTGCTCTTCATCCTCATCTAACAAATGCTCTACTTCTTCTGCACTACCAGCATCTGCTTTCTGATTTGCAAGCTCTTCTAAACGC
Organism: Oleiphilus sp. HI0125; assembly: GCF_001635355.1. Taxonomy (NCBI): domain Bacteria; kingdom Pseudomonadati; phylum Pseudomonadota; class Gammaproteobacteria; order Oceanospirillales; family Oleiphilaceae; genus Oleiphilus; species Oleiphilus sp. HI0125. Next base: position 9,083 of record NZ_LWGF01001410.1, on the reverse strand, counting down.
TCATTCAGCTCAACACGAATCTGTGCGGCTTTTTCAAGCGCATCTTGATCCTGGATAGCCGACAACTCACTAAACTGCTTTTCAAACGAATCTGAATCGCCAAGGTCGCGATACACTTCTAATAACTTAAGACGATAATCAACACGAACCGGATCGTTCGAAATACCATCTTCTAAAATCTGAGCTGCCTGATCCAAGCGACCATAAGCGATATATACATCAGCCTCTGCAATTACGTCCTCTTCTGGTGAAGCAGGCGCATCTTCCTCTACAGACTCTTCTTCCGCTTCTTCTTTGACAACTGCAGCAGGTTCTTCTAACTCTTCATCAGCCGATTCAAGTTCAGTAGGCTCATCAGATTCAACCGGCTCATATTCTTCTTCATAGTCATCAGATTCTTGCTTCGCACGCGACTTGGAAATCAACCACAACGCAATCAATAGAAGAATCAAGATACCCGCCACACCTGCTTGGTATAGAGGGTTAGTCATAAGCTTGTTCAGCAAATCTTCTTGAAAGTTAACTGGTGCTGGAGCTTCAGCAGGCGCAGCTTCCGCAGGTTTTACTTCTTCTACTTGAATCTCTGCAACGACTTCAGTCACCTCAACTTGCTCAGCGATCACTGAGCCATCTTCATCTAGAACTACCGTTTCTTTTACTTGCTCAACAATGACTTCAGCAACTTCTGCGGTTTCTTCAACTGATTCTTGAGAAGCACCCTGCTCACCATCAACCTCAGCCTGCGCAGCGTCTAATTCACTTGCACGCATTTGCGACTGCAAGCTCGCTAGCTGATCATTTTTTAGCGTAAGTATGCGCTGAAGGGTCTCAAGTTGCTCTTCAAGCGCATCAACCTTACCGCTTAACTCTTCGTTCTCGAGATTCGCTTTATCGAGCTGCTCCAGAGCAATATTCATTTCACCCTGAGACACACCAGTAGCGTTTGAACCTTGAGGATCTGAACCCGCTGAATCAGATGCTTTTGAATCTTTATCTGGAACAACTAGCTTAAGTTGATCCTGATTCGCCGCAGGCTTTTGTGTTTTCGGAGATGATTGAGTTGAAGGTTTAGAGGAAGAAGTCGGAGTCTTGGTCTTTGGCTTTCTTAGAGCAGCATTTTGCTCAATAACCGAATTGATCGCCTGATAAGCACTACGCGATGTCATTTGATCGCGCGTTGGCAAGCGCAGAATTTGGCCCGCTTTCATCTTATTGATATTTCCATCAATAAAAGCGTCAGGATTCAAATCCTGAATCGCAAGCATCACTTGTTGCGGACTAACATTCCGATCTGGACGAATGCCTGTCGCGATATCCCAAAGCGTATCTGTTGATTTAGTTGGCCCGTACGTCTCGTTACCAGCCAAGGCACCGGCTTTCGGTTTCACGCTAGAACGCACTGCCAAGTTATCTCCTTTTTCAACGGATGCAGGTGCAGAAACTTGCGGTTTTGCTTGTTGAGAGGCTGCAGGGCTAGCAACGACAGGTTTGTCTTCTGCGAAAACTGGCGGATCGATCAACAAAGCGTATTCACGCAATAAACGACCGCTTGGCCAAATTACTTCAACAAGAAAGTTAATGAACGGTTCACGGACTGGCTTTTTGGTTGTGAGAACCACTTTTGGCTCGCCACTCTCATTGCGCTGAACTTCAAAACGAATATCTGAAAGGAAATAGACTCGATCAATTCCTGCCTTAAGGAACTCTTCTCGGGTCGCCAAACCAGGCAAAATTTCTGCGTCTGTTAAACCACCTGTATTCACCAATTCAATTTCAGCTACCAAAGGCTGATTTAAATTAGAATTAACCTTTGCATCGCCTAAACCCAAAGCATGAGTTAAACCTGCATAACCTGCGGACGCCAAGGTCAATACAATAGCCAGTTTGCGGATCATTACGCCTTTCCCTTAAATTTTCGGTTCAATCTCAATTAGCTACAGCTACAACATACTTCTATAAAGCAGTTTAAAAAACAGCCACAATCACTTGCTTTTATTGAGAAAAATAAAATTTTACATTTTGGTAAGTATCGATCATCAAACCAAAATTATCAACTGAACTTTTACTACATAACTATTAACAATAGTCAGCTTTTTGAGTTCTGCCTCCTTTCCTATTGCCAATAAAAAAGCCCATCTGTTTTCACAGACGGGCTTTTAATCTGCTTACCGACTTTATCGGCAAGTGAAGCTAAGTCTCAAGCTTCCAAAACTATCCGTAACATTCTACGCAATGGCTCGGCTGCACCCCAAAGAAGTTGATCGCCAACTGTAAACGCTGAGATATACTCAGGACCCATTTCAAGCTTACGGATTCGACCAACAGGAATACTCAAGGTACCTGTTGCTACCGTTGGGCTAAGCTCGTTAATAGATGCTTCGCGATCATTAGGAATTACTTTGACCCAATCATTCGCTGCAGCCAATTTAGCCTCAATTTCTTCGACAGGCAGATCCTTCTTTAACTTAATGGTAAGCGCCTGAGAGTGACAACGCATAGCACCAACACGTACACACAAACCGTCAATTGGGATTGCTTGTTCTTGCGTACCGAGAATCTTGTTAGTTTCAGCACCTGCTTTCCACTCCTCACGGCTTTGGCCTGACGGCAACTGCGTATCGATATAAGGAATCAAAGAGCCCGCAAGCGGAACGCCAAACTGGTCAGTCGAGAATTCGTCTGAACGCATTTTCTCTGCTACCAACTTATCAATTTCAAGAATCGCTGACGCTGGATTGTCTAGCTGATTCGCAACCGCTTCTTTGATCTCACCCATTTGAGTAATCAATTCACGCATGTGCTTAGCGCCTGAACCTGATGCCGCTTGATATGTCATCGGTGATACCCATTCCACCAAGTCTTCCGCGAACAAACCTCCTAGAGCAAGCAACATTAGACTCACCGTACAGTTACCACCGACGAAGTCTTTCACGCCATTAGATAGTGCTTCATCGATCACGTGACGGTTAACAGGATCAAGCACGATGACAGCGTTATCTTCCATGCGAAGGGCTGAAGCCGCATCAATCCAGTAGCCATCCCAGCCACTTTCGCGCAACTTAGGGTAAACCGCTTTTGTGTAATCACCACCCTGACAGGTAATGATGAAATCCATTTGCGCCAGCTCACTCACGTCATTTGCGTCAAGCAATACTGATTCCCCCTGCCCTAGATCTGGAGCAGGTAAACCTTTTTGTGATGTAGTAAAAAACACTGGCTCAACTAAAGAGAAGTCATTCTCTTCTTGCATACGCTGCATAAGCACGGAACCAACCATGCCACGCCAGCCGACCATTCCTAACTTTTTCATTTCTATCGACCTTATTAAACCAGTGATTTAAACCAAAGACTCAAGCGCCGCAACAACCGCGTCACCCATTTCTTTTGTAGAGACTTTTGTTGAACCTTCAGAGAAGATATCTGCAGTACGCAAACCTTGATCAAGCACTTTGCTCACTGCATCTTCAATCAGATCAGCGGCTTTGTTCTCGCTCAAGCTATAACGCAACATCATCGCAACGGATAGAATCGTTGCGAGCGGGTTTGCGATGCCTTGGCCAGCAATATCAGGCGCAGAACCATGACACGGCTCGTACATACCTTTATTGTTCTCATCTAACGATGCAGATGGAAGCATACCGATAGAGCCAGTAAGCATTGCTGCCGCATCAGACAGAATGTCACCAAACATGTTGCCTGTAACCATTACGTCAAACTGCTTCGGCGCACGAACGAGCTGCATCGCTGCGTTATCAACATACATATGACTCAGCTCTACATCTGGATAGTCTTTCGCCATATCGTCAAGAATTTCACGCCACAACACCGTTACTTCAAGTACGTTCGCTTTATCTACAGAACAAAGCTTACCGTTACGCTTTTGCGCTGCTTCAAACGCAACTTTTGCAATGCGCTTAATTTCGCTCTCAGAGTACACATAGGTGTTGTAACCCTGACGCTCACCATTTTCGAGGGTACGTACACCACGCGGTTGACCGAAATAAATGCCGCCCGTTAACTCACGCACGATCAAGATATCAAGACCCGAAACAACTTCTGGCTTCAGGGTTGATGCACTTGCAAGCTGCGGATATAAAATCGCCGGACGTAAATTACCGAACAACTCAAGATTTGAACGAAGACCAAGCAAACCTTTCTCTGGACGAATAGACATATCAAGCTCATCCCACTTAGGACCACCTACAGCACCAAGTAAAATCGCGTCAGACGCTTTTGCTTTATCTAGCGTCTCATCAGGAAGCGGAACACCTGTCGCATCAATCGCAGAACCACCAACCAAAGCATGGTCCGTCTCCAAACCAAGACCTAACTTATCATTTACAAGATCAAGAACGCGCTCTGCTTCCGCAACGATTTCAGGACCGATGCCATCACCTGGCAATAACAAAACTTTTTTAGACATATCTAGCTTTCCAATAAACTTTAAAATTCTTTCGTATGCTTGCGCTTATCAAGCACCTTGAATCGCATCGAACAACCAAGGTGTTTCTTGGCGACGACGTGCTTCGTATTCTTTAATTTTCTCTTCGCTCTCTAGCGTCACGCCAATATCATCCAAACCGTTCAACAAGCAGTGCTTACGGAATGCATCGACTTCAAAGCTAAAGCTCTCACCGCTTGGTGTTGTTACAGTTTGCGCGTCAAGATTGATATCCAACTCATAGCCTTCTGTCGCTTCAACTTCATTGAATAGCTGATCAACTTGCTCTTCTGTTAACACAATCGGCAACAAACCATTTTTAAAACAGTTATTGAAGAAAATATCCGCAAAACTTGGTGCGATCACAGAACGGAAACCGTAATCATCTAAAGCCCATGGCGCGTGCTCACGCGAAGAACCACAACCGAAGTTTTGACGTGCAATCAACACGCTTGAACCTTGGTAGCGCGTTTGGTTTAAGACGAAATCTTCGTTTAGTGGACGACCTTCACAGCTTTGATCTGGCTTGCCTTCATCTAAGTAACGCAACTCATCAAACAAGTTCTTACCAAAGCCAGTGCGTTTGATAGATTTCAAAAACTGCTTAGGAATGATCATATCCGTATCAACATTGGCACGATCAAGCGGAGCAACAAGGCCTTTTAATTCTGTAAACTTTCTCATTTCTCTCGCCTCCCCTATGCGCTTACAAATTCGCGAACATCAACAAACTTACCGGCAATTGCAGCCGCTGCTGCCATCGCAGGACTTACCAAGTGCGTACGGCCACCAAAGCCTTGACGACCTTCAAAGTTACGGTTTGAGGTAGATGCACAATGCTCGCCCTGACCTAACTTGTCGGCATTCATCGCCAAGCACATAGAACAACCCGGCTCACGCCACTCTAGACCTGCTTCGGTAAAGATCTTATCTAAACCTTCTTCTTCCGCTTGCGCTTTCACCAAGCCAGAACCCGGAACAACCAAAGCCTGCTTCAAGGTGCTCGCCACTTGGCGACCTTTAACAACTTCCGCCGCAGCGCGTAAGTCTTCGATGCGCGAGTTCGTGCACGACCCAATAAAGACGCGATCTAGCTGAATATCCGTAATGGCTTGATCAGCTTCTAAGCCCATGTATTCAAGCGCACGTGTAATGCCTTCTTTTTCGACGCTGTCAGTCGCATTCGCAGGATTTGGTACGTTATGGCTAACCGGCAACACCATCTCTGGTGAAGTACCCCACGTCACTTGAGGCTCGATACTTGGACCATCAAGCTCTACCACTTTGTCAAAGTGCGCGCCTTCGTCGCTGTGAAGGTCAGCCCATGCTTCAACCGCTCGATCCCACATCTCACCTTTAGGCGCGTAAGTGCGACCTTTCACGTAATCGATAGTCGTTTGATCCACCGCAATCATACCCGCACGAGCACCTGCTTCGATCGCCATATTACACATGGTCATACGACCTTCCATGCTCAAATCACTGATCGCTTCGCCCGCAAATTCAATTGCATAGCCAGTACCACCAGCGGTACCAATTTCGCCGATGATCGCAAGAATAATGTCTTTACCTGTAATACCAGGAGCAACTTTGCCATTCACGCGAACAAGCATGTTTTTCATTTTCTTTTGAACAAGCGTTTGCGTTGCTAGCACGTGCTCAACTTCAGAAGTACCGATACCATGCGCAAGTGCGCCAAACGCACCATGCGTAGACGTGTGCGAATCACCACACACAACTGTCATACCCGGCAAGGTTGCACCCTGCTCTGGCCCAACCACGTGCACAATGCCCTGACGCTCATCAAGCATTTTAAATTCAACGATTCCAAACTCATCACAGTTGTCGTCAAGCGTTTGCACCTGAATACGCGAAACAGGATCTTCAATACCCTGCACACCGCTGCTACGTTCAGTTGTTGGTACGTTATGATCTGGCGTTGCAAGGTTTGCATCGATACGCCAAGGCTTACGATCTGCAATACGAAGACCTTCAAACGCTTGCGGTGAAGTTACTTCGTGAAGAAGCTGACGATCAATGTAAATCAATGAAGAACCGTCATCACGCTCTGCAACAACGTGCGCATCCCACAACTTGTCGTAAAGGGTTTTATTTGTCATTTACGTAAACTCTCACTTAATGAATCTAGATACGGTAAAGCGTTGCCAAACAAGGGCTTCTTTACCTATTGAATAAATTGTATTCTCAACCTATAAATAAAACAAAGTCATATTTTTTATAAATACGATTCCTAATAGGAATACATGTTTGTATCACGTTATTTAACAAATACTATGGATATTGAAGCGCTTCTCGCATTTATAACGATCGTCAACGAAGGGTCTTTCTCTAAGGCAGCTAAGGTCATGCATATTACCCAGCCCGCCATATCGAAACGGATTCAAAACTTAGAAAGCCGGCTTGATGTAAAACTCTTCGAGCGACTACAACGCGAGATCACCCTGACTGATGCAGGCAAAGCATTACTGCCACACGCCTTAAACATCTTGCACAACTTCGACAACGCAAAACAGGCAGTACGAGATACAAGTGGTGAAGTAAAAGGCGACTTAAGAATTGTGGCAAGTCACCATATTGGATTGCATCGATTACCTTTGATATTGCGCGAGTTCTCCAAACGGCACCCTTTAGTTGATTTGCACCTGAATTTTCTCGACTCCGAAAGTGCTTATGCCCTGCTTCAAGAAAACAACGCCGATATCGCTTTTATAACGATTCCAGAACAACGTCGGGAACATTTCATAACGCATTTGGTTTGGGATGACCCGATGGCCTTTGTATGCGGACATCAACATCCATTAGCAAAACTAAAGCGCGTCGGCCCAAAGGAGTTATCACAACATGATGCGATTCTTCCCTCAGAATCCACGCTCACCTATCGCATCGTCGCCAAGGTGTTTGAAGAAAACCAACTTGAACTAAAAGCAAAGATACCAACCAACTACTTAGAAACCATGAAAATGATGGCCAGCGTTGGTATGGGCTGGTCGGTATTGCCACAAACAATGATCGACGAAGACCTTCACGCACTCCCCGTTCGCAACCCTGTCATTGAGCGCAAGCTCGGCGCCGTCAGTTATGAGAAGAAACATCTAGGCAGCGCCGCCAGCGCATTTATGGAGATAGCATTAGGGATTTGGGAAGAGGCTTGAGGGATGTCAGAATTTAGACATTAGCGGATGTTGAACTGCTGATGTCCGGTCGATCCTTGATGCGTACTTCTACAAAGAAGCGGACATTTCGCGGCGCGAAAACTTTTCGATTTATATACAGAAGCGGACGTCAGACAGGCAAGTTTTTAACTGGGATTTATTTCGAGTTTATATAGTAAGCAGACATGAACGCCTACAATAACGGGCCGCAGTGTAGGCGCGAAGCACCGAAACGTAGGTCCGAGCTAGCTTGCTGGCGGGCGTCGATTGTATTGTTAAATGCCGTAGTCACGTTCCACCTTCGATATACGAGTTTTGAACGATGCATACCATTTCTCATGACCAAGCCGTTGGGCTTCTTGGTGCCCTGCATTTTTCTTCCACCGCTTAATGGATTCAAGATCAGACCAATAAGATACGGTAATTCCAACATCCTCTCGCGCTGACTCTACACCTAAAAAGCCTGGTTGCTTTGACGCAAGCTCAACCATTCGATCTGCCATTTGGCCATAACCGTTATCACCTTCTGTACGGTGAGAAGTGAAAATTACTGCGTAGTAAGGTGGTGCCGGTGTATTGGCAATGAGAGACATCTAAACTCCTTTGAGCATTTAACGCCGCTATAAAGGGCAGGCAATGCGCAGCATTGACTGTCCAGCCCAACTTGTTGGGCGATCTTTGATAGCCTGGTTATGTGTGATGTTGCTGTTAATCATAAAACGCCAACCATGCTAACGTAATTAATGGGATTAATAGGGGAACCAAGCCGTACATTACAAAATCAGAATATGCCCTGGAGCTGAGATACTGAAACCCTTTTTGTATTGAGCGAACTGTAAAAATGGTTAAGCCTATAAATCGATATCGATGCCATTGCTTTCATTATCTCTTTTGTTTTTTAGTGCTCTGGCTGTCTCACCTAAAACATCGAATCCGTTTGGGTCACTACCTTTATACCCCTGACTTTTTCGTTTCCTGCTTTCATCATTTGGTAAAGGCCACATAAATACCGTTATAGAAAAACCGATGAAGGGGATCAAAATAAATGGGAAGTAAATTTCCTCAACTGCGAAGTACATTAGCAGCCCAAAACTTAATAAAGACAATGCGATAAGCTTCGCTTTCATATCAGCACCTTAGTGAACATAGCCGTGGAATCTTAGTTTCGAGGCCTGTTGGTTTGCAAAGTATGCAACCTCAAATCATCGCGCCTTGCTTGGTAGGCAAGGCCATCCTTAAGTTTTCTATCCTAAGATGAAACGACCTCGTTTTGAAAGTCTGTCTTGCGACGCACTGATTTTTTTGACGTTCAGGACAGGTCAGCTATCCGCAAGAAGGTAACGTTTTAGTTATTGCTCCATTAACGACTCCTAATGTCTATTTGCGAATGGAAAACCAATGTCCGCTTTTCATTCATTANTNGNTTGCGCCAATTGATCTTAGCTTCCAAAGTGCGCATCCAGTTTATC
>NZ_LWGF01001409.1:0-832 GCF_001635355.1 Oleiphilus sp. HI0125 | reverse complement strand
TGGCTACACGCATCAACGCCCGCGCGCAGTAAAAAGCTATGACACACAAGATCGTGTGCTGCTATGTTCATCCGCCTCAAAAATGCTCGAACCACAATTAGGTTTAGGCTGGATTATGCCGGGGCGATATATGCAAGAGGTCGAATATCAGCGATTTCTGAGCGCATCAAACCAATTCTGCTTACCTCAAATGGCGGTTGCTGAGGTACTTAACCGCTCTAGTTTCGATCGACATCTTCGCCTTGCGCGCGATACGTACCGCGGTCGACGCGACCACTTCTTCAAGCTGATTAGTGAGCATTTCCCAAGTGATGTACGCTTATCCTCTCCTCAAGGTGGTTATGTCGCGTGGCTTCAATTGCCCGCAGGCTTAAATGCCACAGAGCTGTATTTCGAAGCCAAAGATCACGGTATTATCGTTGCCCCTGGAGAGATTTTTTCATCGAACGCGAATAAGTTTAAAAGCTCGATACGGCTATGCTATTCAAAAGCTTGGACACCAGCGCGAGAAGAAGCCATCGCCTTGCTCGGCTCACTCGTACAAGCCAAAATCAACCACAAAGATTAGATAGACGCATGACTACGAATAACGCTCTTTCTTGCATGATGCATATTATCGAAGAGATCAAACCTAGCCATGTTTTGGTCGCTTCATCTCAGATAGAGGAAATTCTGAAAGACGCCAAAGCACAATGCGTCATACAAGCTTTACCTGCATCAAAAATGCTTGATTTACAGTTAAACTCAGATGACGTGAAAAATGTTGATTTGGTCGTTCTTGGCGAAAACTTGAATCAACTCGAACACGCCAAGATGATTGAAGTCATTGGCG
>NZ_LWGF01001408.1:0-616 GCF_001635355.1 Oleiphilus sp. HI0125 | reverse complement strand
GAATATGTGCCCCGATACGGTAAACAATGATTGCAAGAAAAACGAACCACAAACGAGACTTGAGTTCATCAAGCCCCTTTCCGAATCCGCCTTGCATCGCTGGAGACTTAGCCATTACTTATTATTCCTCGACTTTACCACCGGCTGCTTCAATAGCAGCTTGAGCACCTTTAGTTACTCTCAAACCTTGAACAGTAACTGCTGACTTAATTTCGCCAGAAAGGATAACTTTTGCAGATTTCGTATCTCGACGAACTAGATTTGCATTTTTAAGCGCATCTAGATCGACAACGTTGCCTTCAACGAGCTCTAACTCATTAAGGCGAATCTCTGCTACATACTTAGCTTGACGCGACGAAAAACCAAACTTTGGCAAACGACGCGCTAGAGGTTGTTGACCACCTTCAAAACCTGGTGCTACTGAACCACCTGAACGTGACTTCAAACCTTTGTGACCACGGCCACCAGTCTTACCAAGACCACTACCGATACCACGACCAACACGGCGACGTGAAGGCTTTGAACCTGGAGCTGGGCTTAATGTATTAAGACGCATCTCACTCTCCTTCGATTCTTACCATGTAGTTAACTTTATTCACCATGCCGCGAACTGAAG
>NZ_LWGF01001407.1:0-1436 GCF_001635355.1 Oleiphilus sp. HI0125 | reverse complement strand
GCATGCAACTACGCATGCCAGCTAACGCTGGTGATATGAGTGGTCTCGCGGGTGCAGATCGTGGCGCGTTGGGTATTCCAACCGAAGCTGAGTATGTCGAGACTTATTGTGAAGCGATGGGCATTGAGAAAATTGACCATTGGGCCTTTTACCTCGCATTTAGTTATTTCCGTTTAGCGGCGATAGCGCAAGGTGTCGCGAAGCGTGCTTTGGATGGCAATGCTTCTAGTAAGCAGGCGAGTAAGGTGGGGGCCTACGTAGCCCCATTAGCGATGGGGGCTCTGCACGTTATCAAAACTGAGGGTTAGTTCTGAAATAGCTAGTGCGATCACTTAAGCATTGTTAAAAATTCACTCAAAGTACTCATTTACTAGTCTGTAAACTCCGTCTTTTCGTGAATTTTTGCCTCGCCTAAGTTTCTCTCATAACGCTATTTAATTCGTGCTGTCGTCATTGCTGTGTTGTTTTGATCATTGGGAATGACGACATAATTTTCTAGCTTCTAGCGAACAAAAAAGAGAACAACAATGAAAGCAATTGTATGTAATGAATTCGGTCCGATTTCGGATCTTGAGTACAAAGATATTGATGATCCAACACCGGGCAAAGGTCAGGTGCGAGTGAAAATTCTAGCCAGTGGTGTGAACTTTCCTGATGGCTTGTTAGTGCAAGGTTTATATCAAGCGCGTCCTGAGCTTCCGTTTGTTCCGGGCATGGAGTTTTGTGGCGAAGTTGTTGAGTTAGGCGAGGGTGTTAAGCATCTTAAAGTTGGCCAACGCTTAATCGGCTCTAGCCAGAAATATGGTGCTTTTGCAGAACAGGTGATCGTGAATGCCATGACGGTGTTACCTGTTACAGATGATGTTACGGATACCGATGCTGCCAACCTAATGTGCGCACACGGTACAGCACACCACGCACTCAAGCAGCGCGCTCGTTTGAAGAAGGGCGAAACTCTTGTTGTTCTGGGCGCGGCAGGCGGAACGGGTATTGCGGCGGTGCAGATTGGTAAAGCAATGGGCGCGCGCGTAATTGCAGTTTGTTCGTCACAAGAAAAGCTAGAGATGGCAAAAGCGAATGGCGCAGATGAGCTGATTAATTACAGCGAAGAAGATCTTAAAGAGCGCATCAAAGAATTGACTAAAGGCAAAGGTGCGAATGTTGTTTATGACTCAGTTGGCGGGGAAGCATTTGCAGCCTGTTCTCGTGCAATGGCACGTAATGGCCGTTTATTGGTTGTAGGTTTTGCATCGGGCACGATCCCTGAATTGCCTGTTAATTTGGCACTCGTAAAAGAGTATTCCTTAGTTGGCGTATTTTGGGGTCAATTTGTTATGCACGAGCCTATGGTCTTTATGCAAAACATGCAGGAGCTATTTGCTTGGTATCGCGATGGCGTTGTTCGCCTTGAAACTGATGAAGTTTTCCCACTATCT
>NZ_LWGF01001406.1:0-1108 GCF_001635355.1 Oleiphilus sp. HI0125 | reverse complement strand
ATCAGACAAATCAGCATCTGCCATCATCGAAACATAGACGTAGATGCCCTGCCCCTTGATGTCATGCGGAAAACCAACAACCGCCGCTTCAGCAACAGCGCTATGAGCAACAAGCGCGCTCTCTATCTCGGCTGTTCCCATGCGGTGTCCAGAGACATTCAATACATCATCGACTCGACCAGTAATCCAGTAGTACCCATCTGCATCACGTCTAGCTCCATCACCCGTAAAATACATTCCTTCATACGTCGAAAAATAGGTTTGAATAAAGCGCTCATGATCACCGTAGACGGTGCGCATTTGACCAGGCCAACTATCCATTAAGACTAAATTCCCTTCACATTCGCCTTCTAGAATATTGCCTTCGTTATCGACAATCGCAGGTTTCACACCAAACAATGGACGCGTTGCTGAGCCTGGCTTCAAAGTCGTCGCTCCCGGAATAGCGGAGATCAATACGCCGCCGGTTTCCGTTTGCCACCACGTATCAACAATAGGACAACGTTTTTCTCCGACTACTTCGTAGTACCATTCCCAAGCTTCTGGATTAATTGGCTCGCCCACCGAGCCTAAAAGACGAATGCTATCTCGGTTGTAGGATTGAACTTTATCATCACCAGCAGCCATCAACGCACGAATTGCGGTCGGCGCGGTATAAAATACGTTCACCTGATGTTTTTCAACAACCTGCCAGAACCTAGAAGCATCAGGATAATTTGGCACGCCTTCAAACAACACTGTTGTCGCACCATTACACAATGGACCGTACAAAATATAGCTATGCCCAGTAATCCATCCGAAATCCGCGGTACACCAGAAAACTTCGCCCTCGCGATAATCAAATACTTTCTCATGCGTAAAGGATGCGTAAGTAAGATAACCACCAGTAGTATGCAAAACGCCCTTAGGCTTGCCAGTTGAACCAAAGGTATACAGCATAAACAAGGGATCTTCAGCGCTCATCGGTTCAGCGTCACAATAAGCACCCTGACGCTCCATCAACTCATGCATCCATACATCACGACCTTCAACAAATGACACATCGCCACCGGTACGCTGAAGCATAACGACATTCTTCACATGCCCGATATTCCCTACTTCAAAAGCC
>NZ_LWGF01001405.1:0-643 GCF_001635355.1 Oleiphilus sp. HI0125 | reverse complement strand
TTGCGTGTTCCAGCTTTTGTCAAAGTAATGAATCGAATAGTCGGAAAGAATGATGACCGGAATTAAGAAACCAAAAACAATTGGTGTTGATGCGAGTAGAGTAGCGAAGAAAGCCTTTTTTCCAGTCAGGTGTTGAGTTGGCAGAGGACGTGATTGAGTTTTGCTAGAAAACGACTGCTGTTGGTCCCTAGATTTTCTCTCCATCATGATTAAAAACACGACAGCTAACATCATCACGGTAGCAATTTGAGCTGCACCGCCTAAATTGCTCATATTCAGCCATGTGTCATAAAGGCCTGCAGTCAGCGTTTGAATTGCGAAGTAATCAACGGTACCGAAGTCATTCAGTGTTTCCATCAGAACCAAAGATAAACCGACGACAATTGCAGGTCGCGCAATCGGTAATGATACGCGGAAGAAAAAGCCAAAAGAATTCGAACCCAGGCTTCTAGCGGCGTAGTAAAGAGAAACTGATTGTTGCAAAAATGCGGCGCGAGCCAGCATGTAGATATAAGGGTATAGCGTTAGTGACATGAGGATAATGGCGCCCCCCATGCTTCGGACTTCGGGGAAGTAGTAGTCTCTGCTCGATTGCCAGCCAAATATCTCTCTAAGCATTGATTGGAGAGGGCCAGCATATTCA
>NZ_LWGF01001404.1:0-1096 GCF_001635355.1 Oleiphilus sp. HI0125 | reverse complement strand
ATGCTTATGAAGGTTCAGCCTTTGCGTGATGCAATTGAGTTTGCTAAAGCCGAAGCTGAGCGAAAAGGTAAGTCTGCGCCTAAAGTGGTTTACTTGTCTCCTCAAGGTAAGAGGCTAGATGACAAGCTTGCTAGAGAGTTGGCTCAAGAACCTTCTTTAGTGCTGGTCTCGGGTCGTTATGAAGGAATTGATGAGCGTTTAATAGAGACGCATATCGATTTGGAAGTTTCGATCGGTGATTATGTGTTGAGCGGTGGAGAGTTAGCTACACTAGTTGTTATGGATTCGGTGAGCAGGCACTTAGAAGGAGTGCTTGGTCATACAGAATCTGCAAAAGAAGATTCTTTTGCGAATGGTTTGCTTGATTGTCCTCACTATACGAGGCCTGAAGTGCTTGAAGGAGAAGTGGTTCCCTCGGTATTGTTATCGGGTGATCATGAAAAAATTCGCAAGTGGCGATTAAGTCAGTCACTTGCAAGAACGTACGAGCGACGACCTGACTTGCTCGACAAAATTGAATTGAACCAAGAGCAGCAACAGCTTTTGGAAGAGTTTTTAAAAGACGTGAATCGGTAGGTAAGGTTGAGATAACCTGATCTACTCAATTTTTGGAGAGTAAAATGAGCAGCAAGAACAACATCATCAGCGCAATTGAAGCTGAGCAAATGACAACAGAAGTGCCTGAGTTTGGCCCAGGTGACACTGTTGTAATCCAGGTTAAAGTTAAGGAAGGTAACCGTGAGCGTCTTCAGGCGTTCGAAGGTGTCGTTATTGCTAAGCGTAATCGTGGCTTAAACTCTTCTTTTACTGTTCGTAAAATCTCTTACGGTGTAGGTGTAGAGCGTACATTCCAGACTTTCAGTAAGCTAGTTGATAGCATTACTGTTAAGCGTCGTGGTGATGTTCGTCAGGCTAAGTTGTACTACTTGCGTGAGCTTAGTGGTAAGGCTGCACGTATCAAAGAGAAGCTTAACTAAGTTTATATTGATTTATAAAAAACCCCGACTCGTCGGGGTTTTTTGCGTTTACGGTTAGGTGATCCTTGTTCGTAGTTTTTATTTATAAGATATTGAACGTTCTCTGATGCATGTGATCA
>NZ_LWGF01001403.1:0-893 GCF_001635355.1 Oleiphilus sp. HI0125 | reverse complement strand
AGAAATTGTTCCTTTCACAGTTAAGTCGCGTAAAGGTGAAGTTGTTTTTGATAAGGATGAGCTTCCTGGTCAAGCACGCCCTGAAAAAATCCCTTCACTTCGTCCAGCATTCGACAAGAATGGCGTTGTAACTGCAGCTAACTCATCAGCAATTTCTGATGGTGCGGCAGCTGTAATTCTTTGTTCTGGAAAAGTTGCAAAAGAAAAAGGTTTAACGCCACTAGCGGTAATTCGTGCGACTTCTTCTCACGCAGAAGCTCCAGCGAAATTTACGCACGCACCATGTGGCGCTATTGAAAAAGTACTGAACAAAACAGGTTGGGCTTCAGCTGATGTTGACTTGTTCGAAGTGAATGAAGCCTTCGCAATGGTTGCAATGACAGCAATGAATGCGCACAACATTCCAGCTGAGAAGATCAACATTCACGGCGGTGCAGTAGCACTTGGTCACCCTGTTGGTGCTTCAGGCGCACGTATTATTGCTACGTTGATCTACGCCCTTAAGAAAGAAGGTAAGGCAAAAGGTCTTGCTAGCTTGTGTATCGGTGGTGGTGAAGCGACTGCAGTAACACTAGAACTTATCTAATAAGTTCGGGGTCGGAGTACATATGTACTCCGACCCCAATATTCCTAACAACAACCCGGCTTCCGACTAAAACGATTCAGCTAGTTCTTCAATTTTCGCACGCGCTTTCTCAGAAGCAGCATCGCGATTCGCATTCGTTGCATCCGCAGCAATCACCTCAACATTTTTTACGCCGATAAATGCTGCAACTTGCTTCATGTACGGTACAACGAAATCGACAGGACTGCCTACCGGCGCGCCACCCGTTGAAACAACTAAGTACATCGTATCAATGTTCAACAAACCCTCTGGGCCATTTTCTGTGTAA
>NZ_LWGF01001402.1:0-892 GCF_001635355.1 Oleiphilus sp. HI0125 | reverse complement strand
GTCGCCCCTCTTTTGATGCGTTTGAGGCAATGGGCTGATCCGCGCCAAACCCAGCGGTAAGTATTTTTTGGGAGTCGATCTGATATTGCTTGATGAGAACATTCGCAACAGCATCGGCTCGTTTTTTAGACAGTGTTAGATTGCTGGAGGGGGAGCCAGTGCTATCTGTATGCCCCTCTATGAGAAGCATGAACTTCTGATTTTGCTTGTAGGTTTTCGCAAGGTTTTCAATAACTGGGTAATACTCTTTCGAAATTTCGGCACTGTTGCTCGCGAACTGAATACCCAAATCGATGCTTTGAATTTCATTGTAAGACTCAACACAACCTTCGTTATCAATCACGGCATTTGTGCTGTTCTTATCGCACTGATCTCTTTGATCGATGACACCATCGTCGTCTTGGTCATCTAGAGTCTTATGTTCTTTTAGAAAGGGCTCAACTTTGTATGGTTCAGGAGCGGTTTCAGCATGTTTTGATGGTAAGCCTGAACCGAACTCTTGGTTGTCCTCAGTGTTTTCGGTACTGTGATGAGCGCATGCGATTAATGAGAAATAACAAATGAAGAGTAAGCATCGTGAGTACATTTTTTGATCCTCATTGATCGTTGGCTATGAATCTTCTTGAGCGAGAGAACCTTCAACATTTACGCGTAATGCGTCGAGAATATAACTCATACTCGCTATGACTCTATATTGTGTATAGATGTATTCGTAATCGGCAGTCAAGTACTGTTTTTTTGCTTCAAACACCTCGTTTTGTGCATCAAGCAAATCGAGTAATGTTCGTCTACCTGCCTTAAATTGAGCCATGTAAAGAGTGGCACTTTCTTCACTTTGATTGACGTAGTCTTCTAGGTGAATAAGTGTTTGCTTGAGGGTTAGATAAGCATC
>NZ_LWGF01001401.1:0-754 GCF_001635355.1 Oleiphilus sp. HI0125 | reverse complement strand
GTCGTGTTGATGGCGTGCGATTTGAAGGTGCTGTGTTTACCAATTTAAGCCGTGATCACTTGGATTATCATCAGACCATGGCTGAATATGCCAAGGCGAAGGCGCGTTTGTTTGCGAGCGAAGGTTTGCGCTATGCAGTAATTAATGCTGACGATGAATACGCTAGCGTGATGTTTCAAGCTTTGCGACCTGAAGTTCGGAAGTTACGATTCTCATTGAATGGCTCTGCCGAAGTGTTGGTGAAAGATTTTCAGTTGGGAATGACGACAACAGCGAAAATAGAAGTGGCTGACAAGATTATTGATCTTAACAGTGACCTCCTTGGGCAATTTAACCTCTACAACGTGATGGCGGTATTAGGAGTAGCACTTGCGAAGCAGTGCTCGGTGATTGAGTTAAATGCAATCAATCAGTTAAAAGCCGTTAAGGGAAGAATGGAGCTGCATCGCGTTACTGATAAACCAGCGCTTGTTGTTGACTATGCTCATACACCAGATGCTTTAGAGAACGTACTTCAAACCATCCGTAATTTGGAGCCAAAACGCATACATGTTGTATTTGGTTGTGGTGGTGATCGTGATCAAGGAAAGCGCGCACAGATGGGCTTGATCGCAAAAGAATTTGCGGATGTCTGCGTTATTACTAGCGATAACCCTCGCACTGAAGATCCCGAGCAAATTATTTCTCAAATCGCGAGTGTGTTTTCTGATCAAGACGATGTTGTTTGTATCGCAGATCGAGCTCAGGCAATTTC
>NZ_LWGF01001400.1:0-501 GCF_001635355.1 Oleiphilus sp. HI0125 | reverse complement strand
CAGAGTTAAATGGTGTTGGTGATATTGTTTCCAGCATTGAAGGTGACGTGTTTGAAATCTGCAAAGCGTTGAAGGAAGAAGGTGAGCGCTTTGATGTGGTGATTGTTGACCCGCCAGCGTTTATTCCTCGCAGAAAAGATCAGAAAGCAGGTGAGGTCGCTTATCAACGTTTGAATCAGATGGCGATGCGTTTGTTGAGTAAAGATGGTGTGCTTGTTTCAGGATCTTGCTCAATGCATTTGGCTGAGCCAACATTGTTAGATATTGTTCGTAAAACAGCGCGTACGCTCGAGAAGGAGTTGCAGTTGATTGAGCGTTTTCCGCAAGGCCCTGACCATCCTATTGTTCCCGCGATCGCAGAAACAAACTATCTCAAAGCCATGTTCTTTAGAGTGCTTCCTCAGTCTTAAGTTGCTCTACAGCAGCCCATTGTTCAGATATCTTTTGTACAAGAGATTGATCAAAACGGGCTGCTTCAGCTTCTAGATAAGCCTGTTTGAA
>NZ_LWGF01001399.1:0-9832 GCF_001635355.1 Oleiphilus sp. HI0125 | reverse complement strand
ACAAATAGTAATGGCGATAACTTAAGTGCGACTTCAACGACCTTAGATCCTTGAAAACTATCAATGGCATTAAGTAATACTTTCACTTCCGATGGTTTTGTTATTGAGGCTAAGTGTTTCTCTTTTGGTTTAGCCAATGCACCAACAAGATCGCGCGATGGATCGCGCTCGGCTCTGCCAGTGGCGATGCCATATCTGAATATTTGCCCGGCGATCTGCTTCATGCGGTTTGCGGTTTCAATATAACCTTGTGATTCCTTTCGGCGTAAAACCGCCAATAATTCTGGTGCGGTGATTTCTTTTATTGGTCGCTTGCCGATGTAGGGGGTCATGTAGTTATCAATATAACGACTTACATTCTCTGTATATTTTGATGACCAATGTGGCGTTTCTTTCTCCAACCATTCTTTTGCAATGGCCTCGAATGAATTTGCGCTCGATATATTTGATGTAAGTTTTTCTTGGCGTTTTCTTTCAGCTGGATCAATGCCATTAGATATTGCTTCGCGTGCTTCATCGCGTTTTGCGCGTGCCTGCTTTAATGAAATGTGCTGCGCCTTTTTAGGGGTGTCAAGATATACGCCAAACGATAGATATTTATATTTGCCCCCAAATCGGTACTTCATGCGCCAATATTTGCCCCCATTAGATCGGACCTCGATGTAAAGTCCCTCTCCATCTGAGAGCTTGTAGGTCTTATCTTTTGGCTGTGCATTGCGTATCTGCACATCAGTTAATTTGTCCGTTTCACGCGCCATGAAATTGCTTTTGCCCCTCTGAATATCGCTTTGTCCACTAATATTGCCCCTAAATAGGGGCGAATGTCTATGGTGTTTGGTGAACTCTTACGAACCGAATAGGCAAAGAAAAGCCCGCGTAGTGCGGGCTCTGAGGTTGTTCACGGTATGTTGCGAACTTCTATTTGGTGGAGATGGCGGGGGTCGAACCCGCGTCCGTCAGCACTCTGCCATCGGCTCTACATGCTTAGATTCCGTTAATTAGTTTAACCTTCCACAGCCCAACGGGCAGGACGTGGTTGGCGAACTCAGTAAAATTTAGCAGCACGACCCCGAGTATGCCGTGGTGCGGTCCTGTTCTGAGTGACAGTCGGTATCGCGGTACAGGCACCTTGTTACAGACCGTTAGGGGCGTACCCCTAAAAGTGCTTTTTTAACTGCTTACGCAGCTAGAGCAGCACCGTAGTTGTCATCATTTGCAACTATTGATTACAGCGATTGGAGTACGAGTGCCACTGTACACTCGGCATGCACCTCTGGTTTCGTTACCAGCGTCGAAGCCATATCATCCCCGAAACTTATTGAAACCTTTAAGCGTTTGGCTTCGACTGCGTCGAGTCCCGGCCAGCAGCAAGATGCTGCTGTCGCTCATGCCTTTGAAAATCAACAATTTGATTTTCAATTTCTGGAAGAAATCGGCCTGTGGCCCATATCATTCCGAAACTTATTGAAACCTTTAAGCGTTGGTGAAACGCTAGTTGGGCAATCATACTCTTGAAACCATGAGTAGCAAGCCCAAAGTCAAAAAATATTAGTTACTTCGCATGCTCGCGAACAACGCGAGCTTTTTGACGATTCCAGTCGCGATCTTTTTCGGTCGCGCGTTTATCGAATTCTTTTTTACCTTTGGCCAATGCAATTTCGCACTTTACTTTGTTGTTTTTCCAGTAAAGGGCTAGGGCAACACATGCGTGGCCTGCTTGGCTTATCTTTGCATTAATTTTGGCAATTTCTTTTTTGTGAAGCAGCAGTTTTCGTTGGCGAGTTGGCTCTGCGATGACGTGAGTGCTTGCAGAAATAAGTGGCGTAATGTGTGCGTTAAGTAGCCATGCTTCCCCGTCTTTCAAGAATACGTGCGAGTCTGTAAGCTGGCCTTTGCCTTCACGTAAGCTTTTCACTTCCCATCCTGTAAGCGCAACGCCAGCTTCAAATTTTTCTTGAATATGAAAGTCGTGCTTGGCGCGTTTATTCAACGCGATGGTATTGCTTTGTTGCTTTGGTTTTTTCTTGCCGGCCATGAAATTACTGCTGGAGTGTCTGTGAAAAACGGGAAGTATATTACAAGTTCTGGTCTTGCTACAGAATTTATCGCGCATTCGCAGAAGCGCTAGAGTGCAGATGAGAAGGCGGTTACAATACGCGCCAATTAATTGGGCTGGGTTTTATGTCTTTAAAAATAAATCGCTCCGCGCTGGTCATGTTTTCTGCTCAGCAAATGTATGACCTTGTAAATGATGTGGCTTCTTATCCTTCTTTTTTGCCGTGGTGTTCGGGTGCGACTGTTCTTGAAGCGGACTTTACACAGATGCGTGCAAGTTTGGATGTGAGTAAGGGTGGGATGAGGCAATCTTTTACTACGCGGAATGAGCTCGTTGCGCATGAAAAAATATCGATGCGTTTAGAAGATGGCCCATTTAAAAAGCTCAAAGGTGATTGGCATTTTACAGCGTTGCGTGAAGATGCCTGTAAGGTTGAATTAGATCTAGAGTTCGAGTTGAAGCAGGGCGTAGCTAAACTGGCGTTTGGTCCTGTGTTTAATCAAGCCGCAAACACGATGGTTGATGCGTTCTGTGAACGCGCAAAGGTGGTATATGGAAAGTAAGCTTCGCATTGAGGTGGCATATGCGCGCCCCGATCTTCAGAAAATAGTTGAGTTGGAAGTGGATGCGGGTACGACTGTGTTTGATGCCGCAACACATTCTGGTTTAGAGAAGTTTTTCCCTGAAATAAATTACGATGAAATTGATATGGGGATCTTCGGTAAAGCAGTTAAGAAGCCAAAAGAAGAGACCTTGAGAGAGGGCGATCGCATTGAACTTTATCGCCCTCTGATTATTGATCCTAAGCAAGCGCGTTTGAATCGTGCTAAGAAGCCAAAAGCTTAGTAAGCAGAGTGTTCTTCGAGGGGTTCTCCCTCATAGTGGGTAAACACTCCATTTTGGTAATACACGTTGATCACCTGCTGTTGTAGTTCACCATCAGCAGGTTGATATGAATAGATATAACTTTCGTACTTGTCGCTAAATACGTTACGGGCAATTGGGGTTCCTAGTACAAAGTGAATCTGACGTCTGGTCATTCCTGTTTGTAGCTGGCTCAGCATGTCTTGCGTGATAATGTTGCCCTGCTGAACGTTGATTTTATATACGCCTGGGAAGGCACATGCGCCGAGGGTTAATGTAAGAAATACAGCGGTGATGATTGCGCCCAAGTTCTTATTTGAAATCTTAGTAAAACGGGAAGACTTGTTTTGCATCTAGTTCTTAATTCCACTATTGTTTGCAGCATTCGTTTTGAGTTTACTGCCGTTGATTTTGTCTGCGGAGCGCATCTTAACTGATTTAAGGGATGTGCGCCTATATACATCATAATAAAGAGTAAGTTATGCCTGAAAATACTGATTTAAAAAAAGCCGGATTAAAAGTAACTGTTCCACGCCTTAAAGTGTTGGGTCTCTTAGAAGCTTCTGATGGTAAGCATATGAGTGCTGAAGATGTGTATAAGGCACTTCTAGAATCAGGTGATGATGTAGGTTTGGCAACGGTGTATCGCGTACTGACTCAGTTTGAAGCGGCAGGTTTAGTGCAGCGCAATAATTTTGAAGGTGGCCATGCTGTTTTTGAGTTGGCGAGTGAAGAGCATCATGATCATATGGTTGATGCTGAGTCTGGTGAAGTTGTTGAATTTTATGATGAAATTATTGAAAAACGTCAGCACGAAATTGCCGAGAAATACGGCTATGAATTAGTTGATCATAGTTTGACCTTGTACGTTCGTAAGAAGAAATAATAAATCTTGTAATGCTGGGGTTAGTTGAGCCCTAGCATTTCTTTCGCATGCGCTTTAGTTTGCTCAGTAATATCTATCCCGCCTAACATTCTTGCTACTTCATCTGTTCTTTCTGCGTTATTTAATGGCTCAACCGCTGAGTGCATTGTTCCATCAATGATTGATTTACTAATGCGAAGATGGCGGTCACCTTGCGAGGCGACTTGAGGTTGGTGAGTGATGCAAATGACTTGGCCTGTTTGCCCAAGCTCTTTTAGTAACTTTCCTACAACTTCAGCTGTACCGCCGCCGATCCCAACATCTACTTCATCAAATACCATACTTGGAACAGCTGAACGCTGAGCGAGAACAACTTGAATCGCTAAACTGATTCTTGATAGTTCACCGCCTGAGGCGACCTTGGCAAGAGGTCTTGGTGGTTGGCCGGGGTTCGTGCTAATAAGAAATTCGATATCATCTAAACCGTTTGCGCTTGCATTGCTCATGTCTAAGGCGTCGCATTGCGTAGCAAACACGACATTTTGCATCGACATCAGCTTTAATTGCTCAGCGACTTGGCTTTCGAGTTCTTTTGCGTGCTTTTGTCGATGTTTGCTAAGTGTGTTGGAATGTTGAATGTATATGTTTTTAAGAGACTCAGCCTCTTGTTCAAGGCTATCAAGGTCTTGGTCGCCACCCGTTAAGGCTTCGAGCTCTTGCGCTAATCGAAGATGAACGTCGTTGAGTTCATCTGGTTGGCAGCGATGTTTGCGCGCGAGTTGATAGGCTTGACCTAAGCGTTCGTCTATAAAGTTTAATCGGTTAGGGTCTAGCTCAAAGCCTCCGACAAAGTGGCGAAGTGTATTAGTCGCTTCCTCAATTTGAATACTAGCTTCTTCGAATAAATCTAGCGCTTCGCTAATGCTAGATTCTTCAGCAGGCAGTGAGCTTAAGGCATGCTTGGCGCGCTGAAGGAGTGATAGTGCTCCATGCTCATCATTACTGCTTGCAGCTATAGATTCATGCGCACCCGCAAGTAGCACTTCAGCATTGGCAAGTTTGCTTTGCTCTTGCTCAAGTTGTTCAAGTTCGCCGTCTTGGAGTGCTAGCTTTTCAAATTCGTCGACTTGAAAGTTGAGTACTTGTAAGCGCGCTTGGGTTTCTTCTTGGTTGTTTATCAGCATGTCTAGCTGGCGAGCTTTCTTTTGCCATGCTTGATAACTCTCTTTTACTTCCTTAACAAGCGTTTCATTGCCTGCATAATCATCGAGAAGTACCCGGTGCTTATCTTTGACTAGTAAGCTTTGATGCTCGTGTTGGCTATGTATATCAATTATTTGTTCGCCAAGTGCTTTGATGTCGCTTAATGGGCTTGGCTGACCATTGATATACGCACGAGATCGACCTTCGGCAGTGATAACGCGGCGTAAAATGCATTCGTCTTCATTATCAAGGTCGTGTTGTGTTAACCACTGCTTTGCTGCGCTGATGTGGCGAATATCGAAGCTTGCGCATATTTCTGCTTTGGCTTGTCCGTGCCGCACCATACTTGAGTCGGCTCTATCACCCAGTGTAAGCCCAAGTGCGTCGAGCAATATCGATTTACCTGCACCCGTCTCACCGGTCATGACGGTCATTCCCGAATTGAAGTCAATTTCTAGTTCACTGGCGATTGCGAAGTTACGAATACTGAGTTGGTTAAGCATAGTCGGCGCTTTCAAAATTACTGTATTTATAAACAGTGTAATACTGGCTAAGTAGGATGGCAAAGGTTTGGGAAGAGAAAAAATAGAAAAGTTTGTTTGCATCCGTACTTTTTTACTTGAAAAACATATTCTCGCCCCCACTTCGTGAACCAACTGAGCTAAGCAGCTCAACAGATTGACTAAGTTTGTATTTGAGGGAATGCACGTGAGTGTTGAAGAAAACAATCAAGATAATGCGCAAACCGAGACTCCAGAAGAAGAGTTAGTGAATGATGCGCCTGAAGCTGAAGTAGTTGAAGAATCTACAGAAGCAAATCAAGAAGGTGAAAATTGGCAAGCTAAAGCAGAGCAATTAGCTGCCGAACTTGGTGCATTAAAAGATGCTGCAGTGCGTGCGCAAGCTGAGGCTCAAAATGTTCGCCGTCGTGCAGAGCAAGATGTTGAGAAAGCACACAAGTTCGCGCTAGAGAAGTTCGCGAAAGAGCTTTTGCCAGTGATCGATGGCTTAGAAAAAGCGATTGAAGCTGAACAAGCTGCAGAAAATGAGATGACACCACTTCGAGAAGGTGTCGAGATGACTTTGACGATCATGCTGAGCGGAATTGCCAAGTTTGGCGTTGAGCAGGTTGACCCCATTGGGAAGCCATTTGATCCAGCATTGCATGAGGCGATGAGCATGGTTCCAGCACCTGATGCGGAGTCAAACACAGTGATCGCGGCAATGCAGAAAGGTTATACCTTGAATGGACGATTAATTCGTCCGGCAATGGTTGTTGTTGCGCAGTAAATTTACGTCAGCAAAAGTTTACGTTTAAAAATTAAATTTGGTCCTTGAAAACTAAAAAAAAGGCCAAACATAAAGATCAAAGCTTATACAAAGGCGAGCGCCTTTAACAGAATTTAGAGTGGAGAGAAGCAATGGGAAAAATCATTGGAATCGACTTAGGTACTACAAACTCTTGTGTATCTGTATTGGATGGTGATCAGGCAAAAGTTATCGAAAACGCAGAGGGTGATCGTACTACCCCATCTATCATTGCATTTGCTGACGATAACGAAACATTAGTTGGTCAGCCAGCGAAGCGTCAGGCAGTTACTAATCCTGCTAATACTTTATTCGCAATTAAGCGTTTGATTGGTCGTACATTCGATTCAGACGTAGTACAGAAAGACATCAATATGGTGCCATACAACATCGTTAAAGCAGACAATGGTGATGCATGGGTTGAGGTAAAAGGCGAGAAGAAGGCTCCACCTCAGATATCTGCTGAAATCTTGAAAAAGATGAAGAAGACTGCAGAAGATTACTTAGGTGAAGACATTACTGAAGCAGTTATCACTGTTCCAGCATACTTCAATGACTCTCAGCGTCAGGCAACAAAAGATGCAGGTAAAATCGCTGGTCTTGATGTTAAGCGTATTATCAACGAGCCAACTGCAGCAGCACTTGCTTACGGCCTAGATAAGAGCCAAGGTGATTCTACGATTGCTGTGTATGACCTTGGTGGTGGTACTTTCGATATTTCGATTATCGAAATCGCAGATGTTGATGGTGAAAAGCAGTTTGAAGTACTAGCGACCAATGGTGACACATTCCTAGGTGGTGAAGACTTTGATATGGCATTGATCGACTATTTGGCTGAAGAGTTCAAGAAAGATCAAGGTATGGATTTAACGGGTGACCCACTTGCAATGCAGCGTTTGAAAGAAGCTGCAGAGAAAGCAAAGGTTGAGCTTTCAAGTGCACAACAAACGGATGTAAATCTGCCATACATCACTGCTGATGCAACAGGTCCTAAGCACTTAAACGTGAAGTTGACGCGTTCTAAGTTGGAGTCGTTGGTAGAAGAGTTGGTTGTTCGCAGTCTTGCTCCATGTAAAACAGCATTGAATGATGCAGGTTTGAGCACAAGCGAAATTGATGACGTCATCTTGGTCGGTGGTCAAACACGTATGCCTCTTGTTCAAGAGAAAGTACAAGAGTTCTTCGGTAAAGAGCCACGTCGTGATGTAAACCCTGATGAAGCAGTTGCAATGGGTGCGGCGATTCAAGCGGCGGTTCTAGCTGGTGACGTGACAGACGTTCTTCTTCTAGACGTAACGCCTTTGACGCTAGGTATCGAAACAATGGGTGGTGTTGCTACTCCATTGATTGAGAAAAACACAACGATTCCTACCAAGAAGTCGCAAGTGTTCTCAACAGCAGAAGATAATCAGTCGGCAGTAACGATTCACGTTGTTCAGGGTGAGCGTAAGCAAGCTGCTCAGAACAAATCGCTTGGTCGTTTTGATTTGGCGGATATTCCACCAGCAGCACGTGGCATGCCTCAAATTGAAGTAACTTTCGATATTGATGCAAACGGTATTTTGAATGTGTCTGCGAAAGATAAAGCGACAGGAAAAGAGCAGTCTATCGTGATCAAAGCGTCTTCTGGTCTTTCTGATGATGAGATCGAGAACATGGTTAACGATGCTGAAGCGAATGCTGAAGCGGATCGCAAGTTCGAAGAGCTTGTGACAGCGCGTAACCAAGGTGATCAAATGGTTCATGCAACCAAGAAAACTTTGGAAGAAGCTGGCGATAAGGCGACTGCAGAAGAGAAAACTGCAATTGAAGCAGCGATTGCTGATCTTGAAGAAGCACTGAAAGGTGATGACAAAGACGTGATCGAAGCGAAGACTCAAGCGTTAACTGAAGCGTCATCAGGCCTTGCTCAAAAGCTTTATGCTGAGCAAGCGGCTCAAGCAGAAGGTGCAGCGGCGGGTCCAGAGGCAGAAGCGAAAGCGCAATCAAATGCTGGCGACGATGTAGTTGATGCTGAGTTTGAAGAAGTAAAAGACGACAAAAAGTAAGTTTGCTTTTTGAATAGCGAGTGTTTTAGATGCTCGCTCTTTATAACGCGGGAGCTAGTTCTTCCGCGTTATCGTATCTAGGCTTCTCAGATTTTATTTGAGGAGTAATGTCGATAAGACAGGTAATAAGTAATGTCTAAAAGAGATTTCTACGAAGTTTTAGGTGTCGACAAATCTGCTGACGCCAAAGAAATTAAAAAAGCGTATCGTCGTTTGGCGATGAAGTATCACCCAGACCGAAATCCGGATGATGCAGAAGCAGAGGTACAGTTTAAAGAAGCGACTGAGGCCTACGAGGTTCTGTCTGACGATCAGAAGAAAGCCGCGTATGACCAATATGGTCACGCTGGTGTAGATCCGAACGCTGGTGGCGGTGCTGGTGGTTTCGGTGGTGGAAACTTTAGCGATATCTTTGGTGATGTATTCGGTGACATTTTTGGTGGCGGCGGTGGTCGCGGTGGCCAAAGAAGTTCGCGTGGTGCAGACCTTCGATATAATCTCGAACTAGATCTAGAAGATGCGGTACGCGGTAAATCGGTCAAGATCCGTGTTCCGACTCAAGTGACTTGTAATGTTTGTAAAGGCTCTGGTGCGAAAAAAGGCACGCAGCCTGAGACCTGTGGTACTTGTCATGGTCAGGGTCAAGTGCGTATGCAGCAAGGCTTTTTCAGCGTTCAGCAAACCTGCCCAACGTGTCATGGTCGCGGGCAAATTATTAAAGATCCTTGTCGTGCTTGTCATGGCACAGGCGTGCAAGAAGAGAATAAAACGCTTTCAGTGAAAGTGCCAGCGGGCGTTGATACGGGTGATCGTATTCGTTTGGCTGGAGAGGGTGAAGCGGGTGCAATGGGTGGCCCAGCCGGAGATCTTTATGTTCAGGTTTCGGTTAAAGAGCATCCTATTTTTGTTCGTGACGGTGCAAACTTGTATTGTGATGTGCCAATCAGTGTCGTGGATGCAGCGTTGGGTGGTGAGCTGGAAGTGCCAACACTTGATGGCCGCGTCAAACTGAAAATCCCTGCTGAAACGCAAAGCGGTAAGATGTTCCGTTTACGCGGTAAGGGTGTGAAGCCTGTTCGTGGTGGAGCTGTTGGAGATTTGATGTGTCGTGTCGCGGTAGAAACGCCAGTAAATCTGACTAAAAAGCAAAAAGAGTTGTTGAAAGAGTTTCAAGAGACTCTTGAAAGTGGGTCGAAGAAACATGCGCCCCAGAAGCATTCTTGGTTTGAGGGGGTTAAAAGCTTCTTTGACGACATGAAGCTTTAGTGCAGGACTGCATGCTATTTTCACCTCAAGCTTTGTTAACAGTGTACTCAAATGCTCACTTACTTCGTGTAAGCTCAGCTTTTCCGTGCACTTTCGCCTCGCTTGATGCAAAAATATCTATCTAGTAGGTGTGTGCCGAGTTTTTACTGTATAGAGTTTGGTTAGTAATTAAGCTATTTATAATTCCCGCCTTTGAGCGGGAATTTTTCATTTAAAAAAGAG
>NZ_LWGF01001398.1:0-687 GCF_001635355.1 Oleiphilus sp. HI0125 | reverse complement strand
CCATATAAAGCTCTTTTCAGTAGCTGGCCCATTTTGTTACTGGGTCGATGGGCATTGCGGAGCTTATGAGCTTCATCCACAACCACTAAATCCCAGGGTTCGATAAGTAGTTGCTCTTCAAGCCTCGCTGCATAGTGATAAGACATTATCACTACTTTTTTATCTGCCAGCGGGTTGTAAACGCCTTCTTTTTGCAGGTTCTTCCATGTTTTTGCATCGAGTATTTGTGATGGCAGATTGAACTTATCAAGTAGTTCTTGTGCCCATTGTCTTCTGAGTGATGCAGGGCAAATAATAAGAAGCTTACGTCGTCTTTCGGCCCAATATTGGGACAGTACTAAACCAGCTTCGATTGTTTTGCCTAGGCCAACCTCGTCGGCTAAGACTACGCCTTGGCTTAGTGGATTGTTCAATGCAAACAAGGCTGCATTAATTTGATGCGGATTAAGATCAACGCTTGCATCAAACAACGACTGAGAAAGGCGATCAACGCCACCCGCAGCATGCTGTATTGTTAGTTCGTGTGCGAAATATTTGGCTTGGTGGTTAGTTATAGGCATATTGTCTATGAGCAGCTTATTTTGTTTAGCTTTTCAGAATACAGTACGTCGCAAACAATCGAAATAAGATACCAAAATTAAGTAGCTGTATGAGCTACCTAAGAACCAACTTAATTTATTGTTTTAT
>NZ_LWGF01001397.1:0-758 GCF_001635355.1 Oleiphilus sp. HI0125 | reverse complement strand
GAGACTTAGCCGTCCATAAACTTGATTTGATTTTGTCTGATCGAAGTATTCCAACAGGCTTAAATGTAAAAGCTTACAGTCATGAGTTAGGCGAAAGTGATTTGACCTTTTTTGGAACACCCGCCCTGTGCGCGCAATACGAAGGTTCATTCCCCAAATTCTTAGATAATGCGCCTGTTTTGTTGCCAGTGAATAATCATGTCTTGCGTCGCAGTCTCGATGATTGGTTCGATCGAGAAGGCATTATTCCGAAAATCGTCGCTGAATTTGATGATAGTGCATTACTCAAAGCTTTTGGCGAGGCAGGCGCGGGCTTCTTCCCAGCGCCAAGTGCTATGCGTCGACAAGTTGAAACAATGTATGGGGTAAAGGCAATTGGAGAAGTGTCTGATGTATCAGAGCACTTCTTCGTGATTTCGCCAGAGCGAAAGTTAAAACATCCTGCGGTGGTGTCGGTTACCGAAACCGCGCGTTCAAATCTAGCTTCGATCAACCAGTCTGAGCAACTGTTGTAGGCTCATTGATTCCTCGTATTCTACGCAGCATTGAGCGTCTCGCTTTGGCGAAGATCTGCTCGATCGCTGCGCCACAATTCTCAAGTTCGAGTGCAATAGATATCTTCTGACCATTCGCTGGTATTACATCGAGCTCACAGCGATATACGGTGTCTTGAACGCTCGTTTGTTTGTCAATAAATAGATTCACTGACTCAATATCGTCTACAAGACTCCCTAGATGGATGTTGTAATACAGATCTA
>NZ_LWGF01001396.1:0-1026 GCF_001635355.1 Oleiphilus sp. HI0125 | reverse complement strand
TTGATGTATTCCCAGCGGAAGAAAAAGCGATGGTTCGTTCCATGCTTTCAGAATCTCTACAAGCCGTTATCTCGCAGACACTGTTGAAGAAATCAAATGGTGGTCGTGTTGCCGCACATGAAATCATGATTGGTACACCAGCGATACGTAACCTTATTCGTGAAGATAAAGTTGCACAGATGTACTCGGCAATACAAACAGGGGCCAGCATTGGTATGCAGACGCTCGACCAGTGCTTGCAAAACTTGCTTAGCAAAGGCCATATCAATCGCGATACAGCACGCGAAAAAGCAAAAATCCCTGAAAATTTCTAAGAATTAGCCGATAAGTTTATTTATCGGATGCAAGACAAGTTAAGGAAGAAAACGTGGACTTTGATCGACTCTTAAAAATCATGGTTGAAAAAGGAGGCTCAGACCTCTTTATCACAGCAGGCGTTCCACCTAGCATTAAAATCCATGGCAAGATCGTCCCTGTCACCAAGCAATCTCTGACACCAGAAATGTGTCGTGAGATTGTCTTTGACACCATGAACGACAAACAACGCGACGAATTTACTGAAAAAAACGAATGTAACTATGCCCTCAGTGCACGAGGAATTGGTCGTTTTCGTGTATCCGCATTCTCTCAACGTAACCTTATCGGTATGGTGCTGCGTCGTATCGAAACGAATATCCCACGTATTGAAGACCTCGCGCTGCCAGAAGTTATTAACTCTCTAGCAATGACGAAACGCGGTTTGATTATTTTTGTGGGCGCAACGGGTACTGGTAAGTCGACCTCTCTCGCATCGATGATTGGTCACCGAAATCGAAACAGTAAAGGCCATATAATTTCGATCGAAGACCCTATTGAATATATTCACCAACACGAGGGCTGTATCGTTACGCAGCGCGAAGTGGGGATCGATACTGAGTCTTTCGAGGTTGCGCTTAAAAACACATTACGTCAGGCACCTGATGTCATCATGATCGGTGAGATCCGTAGTAAAGAAACAATGGAGTATGCGGTAACTTTCGCAGAAAC
>NZ_LWGF01001395.1:0-887 GCF_001635355.1 Oleiphilus sp. HI0125 | reverse complement strand
CCGAATTAGGGACAAGTAAATCAATGTTATCCCACGTCGTGATTTGAGTACTTCGAACATTTATTGCTTTGACTCTGCCTCGCGTACCCGAGTCGAGTTCAATTAAATCTCCAACCTTTATTGGCCTCTCGAACAGTAGAATCAAACCAGAAATAAAGTTGTTAAAGATAGACTGCAAGCCAAAGCCAACACCGACACTCAAAGCACCTGCGACAATCGCTAACTTCGTAAAATCAATGCCCAGTAAGGCAAAACACAAAAATACGGCAATGAGTAAAATCAGGTAGTGCAATAATCGGCCAAGCGTAAACATGCCTGACACTGAGAAGCTTTCATGTTTAACGGTAAGGCGGTTTAAGAAGCGACGCAGTAAGGATGAAAAGGTAAAAGCCCCAACCAGAACGACAACTACCCACACCAAATCAATAACGGTAATATCTGCCTCACCAATACTGAACAGCGCAGTATTCGTCGCATCGCTATACCAATCTTTTATATTGCTCGCGGCATGATTCGTCGTTTCACCGGCAGCAGCACTAATATCCGAAACAGTGCTGCCGATTGCGCTTGTTGAAAATAGAAGAAGGAACAGTAGTCGAAGCATTCAAAAGCAATCCTTATTTGAAAGATTGCATGAACTATAGACGCTAATTTATGACTTGTTAGAGGATCTTTGACGCATCGCCTCAAACAGGAAAACACCGGTTGCCACAGAGACATTGAGACTACTTACCGAGCCCGCCATCGGAATTTTTGTCAGCTGATCGCAGTGTTCACGCGTGAGACGGCGCAAGCCACTTCCCTCGGCCCCCATAGCAATAGCGGTTGGACCATTAAAATCAGTTTGATAAATATCCGAAGCGCCCTCACCTGCAGCGCCGGTTATC
>NZ_LWGF01001394.1:0-791 GCF_001635355.1 Oleiphilus sp. HI0125 | reverse complement strand
CTATGGCATGTCGGCTCAGTTCGTAAAGAAGGCATAGAGCCAGATACTTCTGTTCCTGGCCACAGCCCTTCTGGCTTATTTAAGCCGGGCAGAGAAAACGGCGTAGCGATGAATCAGCAAGATATCGATGAAGTCGTTGAAGCATTTGCGCAGGCTGCAGCAGATGCCAAAGCCATCGGTTTTGATGCAGTGGAAGTGCATGGTGCTCACGGCTACCTGATTGATCAGTTCTTCTGGCAAGGTACCAATCAGCGTGACGATAGTTATGGCGGCGATCTCGTATCCCGCACTAAATTCGCAGTAGAAATTGTGAAAGCGATTCGTGCGCGTGTGGGTGCAGACTTCCCGATTATCTTCCGCTTTTCTCAGTGGAAGCAGCAAGACTACGATGCGCGTTTAGCTAACTCACCAGAAGAATTGAAAACATTCCTAACTCCTTTGGTTGAAGCCGGCGTGGATATATTCCATTGCAGCACGCGTCGTTACTGGGAAAAAGAATTCGAAGATGCGCCAGAAAACGGCCACATGAACTTAGCAGGTTGGACCAAAGAGTTAACCGGTAAGCCGGTTATCACAGTCGGTAGTGTTGGCTTAAATACCAGCTTCGTTGGTGAAGAACATGGTATGAATATGTCAGCGCAGGCAGGTGTAGAAGCAGGTTCGATTACTCAGTTGAATGATCGCATCAACAGCGGCGAATTCGATTTAGTTGCGGTTGGTCGTGCGTTGTTGCAAGACCCTGAATGGGTGATCAAAGTGCGTGAAGAACGTTTAGATGAACTAGAAGACTA
>NZ_LWGF01001393.1:0-535 GCF_001635355.1 Oleiphilus sp. HI0125 | reverse complement strand
GGCAAACCTTTCGGAAGAATTTCAAACAACAAAGCACGGCCTACAGTCGTTTCGACCAATTTGCTCTCGGTAATCAACTGGCCATCGTCATCGAACGTGCTTTCTTCGATACGAACTTTAATCTTCGCCTGCAAGTGAACTTGCTTAGCACCGTATGCACGCTGAACTTCTTTAATGTCCGCGAATACCATGCCTTCACCTTGGGCGTTCACACGATCACGCGTCATGTAGTAAAGACCAAGAACAACGTCCTGTGATGGAACGATAATCGGCTCTCCATTTGCTGGCGACAAGATGTTGTTGGTAGACATCATTAGAGCACGAGCTTCAAGCTGAGCTTCTAAGGTCAATGGAACGTGTACCGCCATTTGGTCACCATCGAAGTCGGCGTTGTATGCCGCACAAACGAGTGGGTGCAACTGAATTGCTTTACCTTCAATCAGAACTGGCTCAAATGCTTGAATACCAAGACGGTGAAGCGTTGGCGCACGGTTTAGCATTACAGGGTGCTCGCGAATCACTTCAGCAAGAATAT
>NZ_LWGF01001392.1:0-1570 GCF_001635355.1 Oleiphilus sp. HI0125 | reverse complement strand
AACGCACCTAGTCCTGGAATCAAAACCGTATCTTCATTCGATATGTCATCAGCGTTGCTGCTGGAACGATCCTTTCGCACGGTATCAATAAACTCTGCTCTGGCACCACCTGTCAGTGTCCAATCGCCTATTCTGATTTTATCTTGTACATGGATTGCTATTGCGTCTGTGGAATCTTTGTTGGTTGTGGTTGCAACAGTCGCGGCTCCGTCAGAGATGAGCTCGCCGTTCGTCATCAAAAACGAGTCTGTCGTATGATTTCGCTCGATGTAGTCATTATGAAGGCGGAATCCAAACTCGAATTCATGTGCGACTCCGAGAAGCATTGGGTCCCAGTGTGCCAAAAACTGTATGCCTTGAGAAACATATTCACGATCGTTGTTGCCAACAATTAGCGTTCCGTCTGGGCCCAGATCTGACGAGTTTATTTCGCCGCGTAATACCTGAATAAAATCGACATTAATGCCTTGATTCGGATTGGCAAAGATTTCCGATAAAGATGTATTGGTATCGAAACCATTTAACTTAGACCAGAGTCGTTCAAACTCATTGCGATAAACAATGGTCGTCAACGATAAGGTAGGGTCGAGTTCGATATAGTGCGTTAGCATCAATTGCTTATGCTCGGCGTCCATATGGTCTCGGTCACTAGCTGCATAGCGTCGATAAGGCGTGTCCTGAAAGTCTTCTTCTGTGACACCAAGATAGGTAGAGTCAGAGTCTTCATCCGAGTACTGAATTTTGACTTCCAATTGCTGATAAATATCGGCGCTAATATCTG
This sequence comes from Oleiphilus sp. HI0125, assembly GCF_001635355.1. NCBI lineage: Bacteria > Pseudomonadati > Pseudomonadota > Gammaproteobacteria > Oceanospirillales > Oleiphilaceae > Oleiphilus > Oleiphilus sp. HI0125. The sequence continues at coordinate 789 of NZ_LWGF01001392.1, read as the reverse complement.
AGTTGATCAAGCCCTTCAGCGTAATATCACTTTTGTTAAAGCCAGTGTCATTGCCAGTGTCTAGGTCTTTAAAACCATCAGTCTGTAAGTTGATGCCGTCGACTAACCAGCCCCAAGTATCTGTTCTCTGGCCATAGAACAAATGCGCTTTTGAATAGGCGTCTGTACCGTAGGCGATATTTAGGCGTCCACCATCTTCTTCTGGAACTGAGCGTGTCACCATATTTACCGCCCCGCCCACAGTGTTAGGTCCATATTTAATGGCAGACGGGCCTTTAAATACTTCTATACCTTCCATCTTTGCGAACATTGGAAAGTAGTATGCGGCAGGAGCTGAGTAGGGCGCAGGCCCGATCAAAACTGCATCTTCCATTAATGCGATTTTACGGCTGCGATGCGGATGTGCGCCACGCAAACCGATATTGGGTCTTAAGCCATAGCCTTCCTCTTCTTGAATATTGACGCCCGGTATATGGCTTAACACACGATTAATATCATCATATTCAAACTTTTCGATGTCATTTTGGTCGATGAGATGCGCGGAACCCGGTTGTTTTTTGATCTGAGTCGCACCGCCGGTAATGTAGATGTCTTCGCGTTTAACGCTGGTAATGGAAGACGAAGCGACTGCTTCTTCGGTACTAAGTGAAGCCTCATTTTCAGATTGCGCGTGTGATAGTGGGCTAATGCAAAACGCTAGAGGTGCCGCAAAGGCAAGGTGTAACAGCTTAATTTTCATAGTCAGGTATAGGGTAAAATCTATGGTAATAAAAATAACTAAGCGAGATC
>NZ_LWGF01001391.1:0-960 GCF_001635355.1 Oleiphilus sp. HI0125 | reverse complement strand
AAGAACAGCAAGCCATTACAAAGGCGATTGTGGTGCTAGGTTCATCGCTTGATCTAAAGTAGTTGCCGAAGGTGCAGAAAACGAAGCACAGCTCGATCTTTTACGTGAGTTAGGCTGTGATTATGTGCAGGGCTACTATGTGTCGAAGCCTCTTGGAAAAGAGGCCATGCAAGTGCTTCTGCAACAGCAGAGCCAGTAATCTATTCAGATTGCTTTAGCGATCAGTCCGATACCAGAAAGCAATAACAAAGCACGACAAGCCTGCATAAATGTTTGTTCTGATAATCGTTGCTGAATACCTTTCCCAAGCCAAACTCCGAACAATGCAATCGGGAATAGTAATGCGCTGATCATGAATGACTCTTTGCTCCATTGCTCGTTCAACGTGTATGGGATGAGTTTCACGACATTCATGATCGCAAAGAATGCCGCAGCAGTAGCAAGCCAGGGCAATTTTTCCAATCGTCGCGATATGAAATAAATATTGATGGGAGGTCCGCCCGCATGCACAAGGGTGCTGGTGAGACCAGATGTGGTAGACCAAAACCAACTAGCTCGGGTTAATTTAGCGAAAATCGTTTGTAGGGATGCCCAGGTAGCAAACACAATCGATAATACGCCTAAACCAATCAGCAGCCATCGCTCAGGTAGACTCCCCATTGATAAGCCTCCAAGCAGTATCCCGATGAATGCACCTGGTAACAGTCGTTTGAGTTCGTTCCAATTAATATGTGAGCAGTAATAACGAAGTGTTTTGGCGTCCATTAATAGAAGTAAGGGCAGCGTAATTGCGGTTGCCTCTAGAACCCCTACTTTTAGACTCAGTAATGGAACGGCTACGACACCCGCTCCACCAGCGAATCCGGATTTAGAAATACCCGTTAAAACAAGGCCGATCATAGCGATCAGCCAAAAAATGGGGTCTTGCACTAAGTTCGTCATAGAGACTGTCCGTTGATG
>NZ_LWGF01001390.1:0-722 GCF_001635355.1 Oleiphilus sp. HI0125 | reverse complement strand
ACCTTCACGCTTCCAGTTTCGGTAAATGCGATCATCATTTTTTAACTGGTAACGCCCTCTATCATTTATTGTATAGTCGCGTGAAGTAACACCTACATCTAAGCCGGCCAACCCAACAACTGGCTTAATCGTCGAACCTGGCGGGTACTGTCCCTTTAAAGCACGATTAAACAAAGGCGTATCAATAGAATCTCGAAGTAAGCCATAGCTTTTATGATCAATGCCCGTAACGAATTTATTGGGGTCGTAACTCGGTGTGCTTACCTGAGCCAAGACACCACCCGTTTTTGGCTCGATGGCGACTAAGGCAGCCCGCTTACCCTCAAGCAACTCCATAACCCTCAACTGAAGTCTTGCATCCATGTGCAGAACAAGATCTTTGCCCGGCGTTGAAGCGAGATGATCTAGACTTCTTAGAATCCTGTTGCTAGCGTTGATTTCTACCGTTTCAAAACCGACGCTCCCATGCAACTCCGACTCATAGAAACGTTCTACTCCGAGCTTCCCAATATAGTTAGTTGCCGAATAGTTTTGAGGATCAAGCTTTGCCAGTTCTTTTTCGTTAATACGCCCTACGTAGCCAATAGAATGTGCAGTCGCCTCCCCAAGCGGGTAATAACGCGCAAGTTCAGCCTGCACCTCAACCCCTGGTAGAGTATGCCTACGGACTTCGATTCGCGCGATTTCCTCCTCGGTGAGCTTACTTTTTAGAACAACCTCCT
>NZ_LWGF01001389.1:0-1278 GCF_001635355.1 Oleiphilus sp. HI0125 | reverse complement strand
ATCAAATGAATTTTGGTGCTAAGCATGCTTCAGGCGACATTCTGATGTTTGTTCACGCAGACACGACCATTGAATTGTTTAATGATCAACAGCTTAAGGACTTTAGTCATTCTGATTGCTCGTGGGGATATGGTTCGCTTGAATTTGATAACTACGCACCTCATTTTCGTTTTTTGAGTTTTATGATTCGTTGGCGATCTGGATTAAGCAGCATATGTACGGGTGACCAAACACAAGTAATCAAAAAAAGTGTCTTCGAGACTCTCGGAGGTTTTCCAGAGCAAATCCTCATGGAAGATGTTGAAATATCGATTCGTTTAAAAGAAAACTCTAAACCGCAGCAGTTTACGTTTCGCTCCATCACGTCCGCTAGGAAATGGGAAACAGAAGGCTTCGTTAAAACAATCTTAAATATGTGGCGATGGCGATTTTCATATTGGATATTTCGAGACGCAGATAAAGTTGCAAGGCAATATTATCGCGACAGATAAGCCATTTACCTGACCGCACAATTGCTTGATTATTATTCACTACGATTTATCTCTGATATCACTGTAATAGCACTAGTAATTTGATCTAGATCAATTAGAATCCACCAAAATTTTTCATTACTTAGATTAAATAGGTGCGAATATGTCTGTAGAGACCTTTGAAACTTGGAGCTTAGCGATCGGTATAACGGCGCTTATCGCTTACATGGCTTATATCGTTTGGGATTTAGCTAAGAAATCAGATGCTGGCAAATTCGGCACAATGGTTCTTTTTGCTGCACTAGGCATGGGCGCGGCGGGCTTCGTAATTAAAGCCGTACTAGTTGAAACGCTCGGCGTGTAGTAATTAGCTAACGCTGCTCAGTAAAAAACCCGCTTGATGGCGGGTTTTTTGTTTTCTGGTGGTTTGAAAATTAAACCAGCTCGATAATTTCTATATCGATTAAAACCAACTTTCTTCGCAAACAACTCAGCTCTTAGTTGCTGCTTCTAATTCGCTGATTAATCGTAAAGCATCTTCAAATGAATCACCGCATGTATATTCTGTAGGGTTAAATTCGCGACACACTTTAGGTCTTTTTTCATATTCCATACAGCGATTTTCGGAATCCAAATTAACGCACCGGATTCCGGCTGGCTTTCCGTCTGGCATATTTGGTAAAGCACTTGTTATCTCTGGCGCGATACAACATGCTCCGCAGGGATCATGGCACTTCATGTTTAGCTGCCTTATTAAGATGTTAAACAGGGTAGAATGGTTTTAGTCCGTACTGATCAGATTTACCAG
>NZ_LWGF01001388.1:0-5721 GCF_001635355.1 Oleiphilus sp. HI0125 | reverse complement strand
TAGGTACAACGCCCGTCTCTAAGATACAAAGAAGCAATTCATCTTGAGCAAGTACATCGATGTCTAGTGCGGCTTCAGGATTTGTTAGATCATATTTATGCGTGACTAACTGCCCAGCGAACTCAATCAAACGACGCGTATCGATATCTTCTAGACGAAGCAGGTAATTAAGAAGCAGCTCTAACTCAATGGTGTAGGTATCGCATTGAAGGTTCTCGATGCACTCTGTTATTTGGTGATGAATTTCTGTGCTTGTATGGCCATGTGCCAAGATACTGCGGTAGTGCAAGAAAGCAGCATCATATTGTTTGGTTTCGAGTAAACAGAATGCGATACCGGTAAATCCAGGCATAGAGCTTGGCTCAAGATCGAGCACTTTATTGAATAAGGCTTGCGCTTGTGAATAGTTGCCTAGGAGTGCTTGGGCATTCGCATTGTTTAGCAGGTAATTCGCATTGCTTGGCTCAAGCATGCCGGCGCGCTGAAAGTATTCATTCGCCAGCTCTGTTAAGTCCAAATCAAAGCTAATCCGACCGGCAAGGTTTAAAGTTGCCGCTCCTGGAATGTCTTGCTCGATTACTTGTTCGATCTGGACTAGTAGTTGATTCAGTGCGGTTGTGCGTATCGCATCGCTAGAACTAAGTGCGGCATTTATCGTATTGTAGTCTTGGTTGATCTGTATGACTCGTCGAGCTAGATCTGCCGCTTCAGTGGGTGAGAGGCGGGTGCTTTGATGGACTGTGATTGAGCCTTCTTGTGGAAGCATGAGGTAAACCTTTTCCGCTAATGCTGGTAAATAAGTGATTTGTTTCGTTATTACGTTAAGTAGCGAATGACGTGCCAAATATGATTTTGATTCAAAAAATAATTTACTAAGTTATTGAATAAAAACAAAAAAGCCGGCATGTAGCCGGCTTCAAGAGATGTGAGCTTAGCTTACTGAAGAAGCTGCAACACACTTTCAGGCTGTGCATTGGCCTGAGTCAGAATTGATAGGCCGGCCTGCTGAAGAACCTGCGTTCGCGATAGCTCTGCAGTTTCTGCTGCGAAGTCCGCGTCTTTAATTCGAGAGTTCGAAGCAGACAGGTTTTCGGCTGCAATTTGTTGATTTTGAATCGTGGACTCAAACCTGTTTTGAATCGCACCTAAGTTCGCACGCTGCAGGTTGATGGTATTTAATGCGTTATCAACAGCATCAAGTGCTGCGATTGCGCCGGCAACCGTAGAGACGTCAATGTCTTTAACAAGAATGCCATCTTCTGCGCCACCATATTCGCCAACTTCGAATCCTGAGTTGCCGATGTTGCCGGTGAGCGTTTCAAGCGTGATCTTACCTGATGATTCAAGTGAGATTGTACCGCGCGTTTCCGTACCAGTTGCTGGAAGACCCAAGTTAGCGAAACTCGCTGTAACAGCACCGGTGTAGTTGTCGAGTACCATGTTTCGACCATCTTCAGCGATGAGTCGGTAAGTTGAACCAAATGCTTCAGCGCGAACGCCGCTCTGACCAGCTTTGTTGTTGATCGCAGTGATTGTTGCGTTCTGGATATCGGTCGTCGTTGCCGTAGCACTCACAGAAATATCAATGCTCACGTCATTAATATCGAAAGTACCCGTAATCGCAGTACCAGTGGCCAATCCTCCGCCATTTAATATGTTAGCGTTGACCTTTGCCACAACGCCGGTTTGCTCGCTAACTCGATTAATAGCTTCTGCTTTCGCGATAGCACTTTGATCAGAGTTGGCAGTAGACGCCGTGTCAAATGTTGTGAGAGTAGGGCCAACTGGAACGCCATTTATAACAATGTCGCCAGATGCAAGTGCTGCACCTGGGGATGGCGCGCTTACAACACCAGAGTTGTTGCCACTATACGTTCCAACAGCTAAACCAGCGTTCCCAATACCGCCTGTTGTGGTATCGACACTAATTGGAGAGCCGTCGTCTGACACTAGCGTAAATGAGCCAGTGTATGTTGCGGCTGCCGCAAGGCCGATCGCGCTTGCCGTTGCAGTACCATCCGCCAAGACAACGTTTCGACCATCTTCCGCTCGTAACTGAATGCCTTCTGTTGGATTGCCGTTAAAGATAGCTTCGACACCAGTTTGTCCAGTGAAGTTATTAATCGTTTCGGCGACAGATGTTAGGTTTACTGTTTCACTAAGGTTGGCACGTGTTTCAACGTCAATGGTAATACCATTGATAACAATATTTCCTGTCACGTTAGCGGAGGTGAAAGAGTTACCGTCTACAAATGTACCTTGAATCGAGGCTGATACACCCGTTTGCTCAGAGACAGAGTTAATTGCGGCTGCTTTTGCTATTGCAGATAAATCGTTGTTAGAGCTGGAAAATGCGTCGTCAACGCCTGATGATGCACCAATAGCTATGCCGTTGATGACGAGATCACCTGCTGCGAGGGCAGCTACAGGCGGCGTTGAAGCGGTGCTGCCCGGCGAGGATGAAATGCCATCAGTAGGTGAAACACCTAGCTGAGTAACGTCTGTACCTTCAATACCGAAGCTTACATCTTCACCTTCATTTGCGCCGATTTGGAATGTAACATCTGTGAAGGATCCGTCTAGTAACTTGGTGCCGTTAAAGGTTGTTTGATCAGCAACACGTTCGATCTCAGTAATAAGCTGCTGAACTTCTTCATTCAAAGCTTCACGGTCTTGCTTGCTGTTCGTTGCGTTAGAGGCTTGTAGTGCCAAATCACGGATACGAAGTAGGTTGTCAGTCATCGAGCCGAGCGCGCCTTCAGCAACCTGAGCGAGTGACACTCCGTCACTGGCGTTTCTTATCGCGACTTTTAAGCCTTGGACTTGCGCGCTGAAGCGGGTAGAGATTGCAAGACCTGCTGCATCATCTTTTGCGCTGTTAATACGCAAGCCTGAAGACAAGCGTTGCAGGGCTGTTTGGTTTTCGCTCTGAGACTTATCTAGGTTTCTTTGCGCGTTGATAGACGCAAGATTGGTATTAATTATTTGTGGCATGGTCTTCCCCTTCAGCCATACGTGCGTGCAAATTCAAAAAATATTTTGGCGTTTTTGTAAAGAATCGCCGATTGATTGCTATCCAGCGAATTCTGTGCCATGTTTGATTTTTGCTTTTATTAAACTATATAAATCAATAACTTACAGGGTTTTTCGTTTGAGGTTTTAATATGGATGGGTTTTGATATGCCAAAAATCGGACACCGCTTGCCGCTTTTATTACAGACCTTAACACTCCGTAACAATATAGTTGCCGTTTCTTTTAAAGTTTATTTCCCGAGTGCCGTTAAGTACTGCAACGAGTTCGACTTACAAGACATAGTTCTGTTGGTCAGAACTATGGTGTCGAACAGCAGATTGCTCAATTCAGGAGAGACGATATGCCACAAATAATTAATACTAACATCGCATCCTTAAACGCTCAGCGTAACTTGGATAGCTCTCAGTCAGCACAGGAAACAGCGTTGCAGCGTTTGTCTTCTGGTCTTCGTATTAACAGTGCAAAAGATGATGCAGCCGGTATCGCGATTGCTAACCGTATTGACGCTCAGGTTCGTGGTTTGAGCGTAGCATCACGAAATGCGGGTGACGGTGTCTCGCTTGCACAGATCGCTGAAGGTTCTATTGAATCGATTTCTACAAGTTTGCAGCGTTTACGTGAGCTTTCGGTTCAGTCTTCGAACGCTTCGAACGGTGATTCAGAGCGAGTTGCTTTGAATCAAGAAGCGCAGCAGTTGATTTCAGAAATTGAGCGAACTGCAGGTTCTGCAACATTTAACGGCGTAAATCTGCTAGACGGTTCTTTCCAAGGCAAATCTTTCCAAGTTGGAGCTAATGTTGGCGATGAGGTAACGGTTAGCCTAGGGTCTGTTGACACATCTTCACTTGGTTCAGCAGCCTCTTCTGGTGTGTCTAGTAACTCTAGCAAGGCAGCGATCGCAGCGAACGCCACAGGTGCCGCCCTTCGTGAGCTTGTTGCCGGCGATTTGGTAATTAATGGAGTATCAGTTGGTGCATCATCTGGTGGTTCTGACACAGCATCAGCACTACTTAAGAGCTCAAGTGCAATTTCAAAAGCTGCTGCAATTAATGCAGTAAGTGACCAGACTGGTGTTGTAGCAACGGCGAATGCTAACACAGTAGAAGGTACTTCAGTAACGTCTGCAGCTGGTACTACTGCGGGCACGCGTGTTGTAACTATCAATGGTGTTCAGCTGTCCTTGGTTGTTGCGGCGTCAGGTGCGGGCAACGCTACAGCTACTCAAACAGAACTTGGTAAAGTAGCTGATCAAATTAATTCTCGCCAAGACGCAACCGGCGTTACCGCAGCTGTCGTTGAAACTGACGACGGTTTCCGCGTTGACTTGACGGCTGAAGATGGTCGAAACATCTCGTTATTAGATGGTACTGCTGGTGACGCTGCTGCTGCAGGTTTACGTGCGGGTGCTGCAACCAACGCAAACGTCTACGTTGGTAATGTTACTTTATCAAGCACTGATGGCTCGGATATCACTCTTAGTTCAACAACAGGCAATATCGATAATGCCGGTTTTGAAACTGGTACATTCTCTGGTAACACTGCTTCAGTAGTTGGTGATAACTCTTCAGATGCCAGCCGTGCTGCGTTGGTTTCCGGTGACCTAACTATCAACGGTGCTAACGTTGGCGCTACCTTGGCAAGTGACGATACAGCTTCTACTGGTAGTCAGTCTGCTAGTGGTATCGCTTTAGCTGCAGCTATCAACCGCATTTCTGATACAACAGGTGTTTCAGCAACGGCTAACCAAAATACGGTCAACTCTGCTGCAGTATCGGCCGGTGCAGTCGCAGGTCTTACGATCAATGGCGCAACAATTAACGCTGGTGCGGGCAGCTCTGTAAGTGAACAGGTTACTAATGTCGTTGAAGCGATCAACCAAGCCTCTGGTCAAACAGGTGTTCGTGCTGAGGTTCTCGATGGGGACCAGTTAACTCTTGTTGCTGATGACGGTCGCAACATTGTTGTTGCTGGTACGGTAACAAACACTGGTCTTACAGCTGATACTTATGTAGCTGGTGTAACTTTAACTGGTGGTGGCGAAATTAACCTAGGTAGTGAAACTGGTGACATCGAACGTTCTGGTCTGAACATTGGCTCTTACGGTGCGACAGAATCTGGTACGCTCCTTAAAGATGTGGATATTTCTACAGCTGACGGTGCTAAAGCAGCGATTGCCGCAGTGGATAATGCAATTAACACTGTGAACGCAGAGCGGGCGAAACTTGGTTCGATTCAGACGCGTTTTGAAAACGTTATCTCTGCTAACGCGATTGCAATTGAAAACTTCTCTGCATCATCAAGCCGAATTAAAGATGCGGATTTCGCAGCAGAAACGGCTGCGCTTTCAAGAGCGCAGGTTCTTCAGCAGGCCGGTATTTCAGTATTGGCTCAGGCTAATGCTCGACCTCAGCAGGTTCTTTCACTTCTTCAGTAATAAGAAGCTAAGAACTTTTTGATCTTAGTGGCAGAAATCATAGCGCCACTAAGGTTAAACTTAAGCTAAGGATAAGGGTGCAATTATGAATGACGTTAAACTCGTAAACACTGAGTTCGCTTTGAGGCAGGGAGCTTCAGAGGTAACGCTTCCTGCAGAAACGACTGCAGGGGATTCAGCACCAAATCGTCAAGCAGATGAGATCGCTTCTGAACTTACTGATGTTGCCGAGCAGGGTGCAGAGCAAGTAGAG
>NZ_LWGF01001387.1:0-790 GCF_001635355.1 Oleiphilus sp. HI0125 | reverse complement strand
ACAACAATACCGACCATATCGTGCACTGTGTAGAAAGGATGGAAAGGAATACCATCTTTTGGGATACCGTTTTCATCTTTGTCTTTCTTAATATCGATACCATCCGGGTTATTAGAACCAACTTCATGAAGCGCGAGAATATGCAACACAACCAACGCAAGAATAACGATTGGTAACGCAACAACGTGAAGAGCAAAGAAACGGTTTAAGGTAATGCCTGAAATCAGGTAGTCACCACGAATCCACAAAGCCAACCCTTCACCGATGTATGGAATTGCACCAAAGAGGTTAACAATTACCTGAGCACCCCAGTAAGACATCTGTCCCCAAGGTAATAAGTAGCCCATAAATGCTTCGGCCATAAGAGCTAGGTAAATAGTCATACCAAAGATCCAGACCAACTCACGCGGCTTTTTGTACGAACCGTACAGCAGACCTCTGAACATATGCATATAAACAACAACAAAAAATGCCGAAGCACCTGTTGAATGCAGATATCGTAACAACCAACCATATTCAACATCACGCATGATGTATTCAATAGACGCAAATGCACCCTCTGCTGAAGGGTTATAACTCATTGTTAGCCAAATGCCAGTTAAAAGCTGGTTAGCTAAAACAACAAACGACAATACGCCGAAGAAGTAAAAAACATTAAAATTCTTTGGCGCATAATATTTACTCATATGCTTTTCAAAAGCATTGACGACCGGTAAACGCTCGTCAATCCATGAAATTAGCTTTTGCATTACGCAGCCTCCTCATCAACACCAACCATAATTGTGGCATC
>NZ_LWGF01001386.1:0-755 GCF_001635355.1 Oleiphilus sp. HI0125 | reverse complement strand
ACCAAACCTAACGATCTACGAAAAGTTGATCGCCGATTTTACACCTGGCACACCTAAATATGTCTTTAAAGGTATTGCAGAGTTCGCTTCCTACCCTCCTGAAGTGATTACTGGAGACAACTATGAGCAACGCGGCGCTCAACTAATGGGGGATATTCTTTCGAACGTTCGAGTCAATGTTTTTAACATTTCAAAAATCAACTCCGAAGTTCGTGGCGGTAAAGCGCCGCGCATTAAAAGACTTTCTGAATACTTGGGTGACAGCTATTTTAGCTATTTAGCAGGCTTACCTGATCTGGTTCTGTTGATGGATGAATCTCACCGATACAGGGCGAGCGCAGGTGTTAAAGCACTGAATGAGCTCAATCCAATATTCGGTTTAGAACTGACCGCGACGCCATTCGTTGAATCTAGCCGTGGCGCAAAACCATTTAAGAATGTTGTTGTTGACTACCCACTTGCTCGCGCAATGGATGATGGTTTTGTAAAAGAGCCCGCGGTAGTTACGCAGAGGAACTTTGACTCAAGCCAGTATTCGAAAGATGAATTAGAAACCATCAAGTTGATGGATGGTATCCGACTGCACGAAGCTACCAAAGTTGAATTGATTACTTATGCTCATGAGAATGATGAACGCATAGTAAAACCATTCATGCTCGTTATCGCAAGAGACACCACTCACGCCAAGGAACTCAAAGAGAAGCTTGAGTTTGTGTTTGATGGAAAATACCTAGGCAAAGTAATTCAAGTCGATA
>NZ_LWGF01001385.1:0-1399 GCF_001635355.1 Oleiphilus sp. HI0125 | reverse complement strand
AGCATACGTAATGGGCCATTCTAGAAAAAACAAATCGCATCAGCGGCTCCCCGCTATAAGAACATCGAAATCAACACCCGAAAAAGCAGAATGTTCAGCAACTAACAACTCACAGCAGCGACTTTCAGCTTCAATATTCATCGAAAGGGTTACGTCTGCTTTAGGCAAAAGCCCTTCACCCCGTGCCGGCCACTCCACAAAGCAAAAGATTCGATCTTGTTCACATAGATCTGGATTAAGAAAATCGCGCATCCCCATAAACTCGAGTTCTTCTGGGTCTGCCAAGCGATAAAGGTCAAAATGATAAACCTTCAATCCTTTAGGCTCATACTCTTCAACGAGCGTGTACGTTGGAGACTTCACACTTCCTTCATGACCAAGACCGCGCAATATGCTACGAACAAGTGTTGTTTTCCCGGCGCCAAGATCGCCAATCAAATAAACAACCGTTAATGCAGAATCAGAATCAAGCAGAACTTCTGCGAGGCCCTTTCCAAATCGATCCGTAGCATGTTCATCAGCGAGAGGAATTTGCATGAAAAAAGTCATTCCCAAACTAGCAAAAACTGAGTGCTAAACTAACAAAATTAATAACTGCAACTTCGAAATAGAAATCGCATTAAGTTCAAACACTATATATCTGTTAAGCTTAGCAAAGCACTTCCGTTTGTTCACTTAACATCATGTCACGATACTCATGACCAATCCCATTGACACCTCAGATGCGCTCAACAAGCTGCTAATCGAAATACGCAGCGAATCAGAACGCCTTGGCTTTCAAGCCTTAGGAGTCACGTCAACAGACTTAGGCGAACATATCCAGCATTATCAAGACTGGATAGATAAAGGGCATCACGGCGCCCTTGATTACATGCATAGCCACGGAAGTAAACGCTGGAAACCCGATGAATTGATAGACGGAACGCTTCGCGTAATATCGGTCAGAATGAATTATCTACCAGAGTCAGCTGGCCACGCGTTAGAACAACTAGAAGATAAAAACCGCGCTTACATCAGTCGATATACATTAGGACGCGACTACCACAAACTCATTCGAAATCGACTGAAACATCTTATCCACTTTGTTAGAACGAAGAGCGAGTTAGATCTAAATTTCAGAGCATTTGTCGACAGCGCTCCAGTATTAGAACGCGCGATAGCCCAGCGCTCCGGCTTGGGTTGGTTCGGCAAGAATACAATGATTATTCATAGAGAGGCAGGCTCTTGGTTTTTTCTCGGCGAGATATACACCAACCTCGCACTGCCCATCACACCCAGCTATGAGAAAGAACATTGCGGCCGCTGCACTGCATGCTTAGACATATGCCCAACAAAAGCCTTCACCGCACCCTATGAGCTTGATGCTCGACGTTGCATTTCTTATCTCACGATAGAGAAC
>NZ_LWGF01001384.1:0-811 GCF_001635355.1 Oleiphilus sp. HI0125 | reverse complement strand
TACTGCATTGATCGGCCTAGGGGCATGGCAATTGCTGAATACTGCAATACGCACCTACGAGTTGGGTCAGGAAAGTTTAGAGAGTTTGTCGCAATTGCAACGTGCTCAATTACTTATCGCTCGCGACTTCCAACAGGTCGTTCCCCGTGCAATTCGAGACGAATATGGTGATTATTCTGCCGCCTTACTTTCAGGTGATGAGTTTGATGTCGTCGAATTGACGCGTGTTGGATGGCGAAACCCAATTCAGGAAGAGCGTTCAGATACGCAGCGAGTCGCTTATTCAATCGATGATGGCGATTTGATAAGGCGTTATTGGAAGGTTCTTGACCGCGCCCAGGATTCGGAGGCGATTTCGCGAAGACTTTTAAGTGATGTTGAATCTTTCTCTGTTCGTTACCTCAATGATAGTGATGCATGGGTGGACGAGTGGCCACCTCAAGAGTTCGAGGTTGACGACTCTGTATTAGACAATATGCGCCGCTTCGTAGTGCTGCCAAAAGCTGTAGAAATCAATCTCTCTCATCCTCGCTACGGAAATATCTCTCGCCTTTTTCAGCTACCGAATTACCTGGAAAATACGCTTATTGACTCTCAGCGCGGGAATGGAGGGCAGGGTGAAAATAGTGATGATCAAAATGCCGGTGGTGATCAAGGCAACTCAGATGGGACGGGTTCCTCTAACAATGGCGCAGGAGAGCAAAATTCGTCACCTGATAATGGCATCACAGGCGGGAATTTATGATGCTAGGATTCTCGCAATCTTCCCCGTTTAAAGGCTCGCTCGTAAAGCAGCGTGGTGTCGCATTAA
>NZ_LWGF01001383.1:0-903 GCF_001635355.1 Oleiphilus sp. HI0125 | reverse complement strand
ACAGATTGGCTGAGAGTGAGTAAACCAACACATAAGTGCTTTGAAAGAAAGCGTGGAAGAATGAGTCGCATATCTGTTATCCCTTAGTAAATACCTTGGTAAAGACTGCCAGCTTGATTAGAGGTGCTTGGTGTTGAGCCTGCCCACATCATTCCGATAGGAATGGTATCTGTGGCAGCGGCTACAACTTTTCGACTTGAGACATCAATAAGACGAATATTTACAACGACCGATTGGCCTTGGCTATAGTACGTTCCTGTCAGAAAGTAGTTAGCATCCAGGGTGAGATCTAAATCTTTAAGCGTTCTGGTTAACATGACATCTTGATCATCTGTCATATGAATCGTTTTGGTTGTCTTAAATTCAATAACATCTAAACCAGACTGCGCGGCAAGAGTAACTAAGCTTTCTTGAAGTTGTTGCCCTAAGACATTGGCTGGTGGGCGGTTTTTGCCACTTAATTCAGTGATGGGCAAGATAGTGCCGACAGCTACACTTTGACCAAGTGTTAATTCGTCTGATGATGTTAGCAATAATTGGCGAGTTAATTGTTCGACGTGATGATGCAAAGAGCGCTGCGTTTGCTCTAAATCGCTTGTAAATAGACTGTTTTGCGATGTATTCGCGCATGCACTGAGAAGCAAAGTGAAGATTGCTGCAATATAGGCATATAAGGGCATAATGAAGTGCCTGTATGATCAAGTCGGTTTTTATAAAATAACGAGTTAGTGAAAAAGCAAAGCTAATGCCAAGTTAGTTTTTGCAATATTTAAACAAGAGAGAGTGCTGTTTGGCGACTAATTTAATAACAAAAGAAGGGTATTTGGCTTTAAAAGAAGAGCTAGATTATTTATGGCGAGAAGAAAGACCTGAAGTCACCAAAAAAGTTAATTGGGCGGCTTC
>NZ_LWGF01001382.1:0-749 GCF_001635355.1 Oleiphilus sp. HI0125 | reverse complement strand
TGAAGGTTTACACCTTCAGCTGCAGCCTCGGTAGCAATCATGACTTCTGCATGATGCTTAAAATGATCAATTAAAGCGGAGCGGCGATCAACTTGTGGTGATCCACTAATTTTGTCGTTACCTTCATTATCGGTAAGCCATTGCTTATATATGTCGGTAGCCTGCGGGTGATTGTTGGAGCCACTAAAGGTGACGATTTTTCCGTCGAAGCCATTTGCGCTTAGAAAAGCAGATAAATATTCTTGTGTTCGTTTGGATTCAGTGAAGATAATGACTTTTCTGGGTGCTCCCATACTTGCCATTTTTTCAAAGCCCTGGCCTAACGCGGTGAGTAGTGCTTTGGCTTTGCTGTCTGTTTCAATCGCTACGGCCTTGTTGATGTAGAGTTTTATTTCCCGAATTTCATCTTCGAGCAACTCGATATCAACTTCAGGGGCATCTACTACATCGCCATCAAACTCTTCAAGGTAGTCTTGTTCTAGGTCGTCGTCATCGACTATAGAAGCTACTATGTCGTAATCACTCTCGGCATCTTCCTTTAACGATTCTAACCTCTTTAATATAGTCCGAAGGGTGTTGAGTACGGCATGCGAACTCGACGCCAAGAGTTTCCTTAATATTAGACCTGTAAGGTGTCTCTGATTACGAGGAAGCGCATAACTCTCTTCACGCTCTAGTAGCGCCGAAATACCATTGTATAGGTCTTGCTCTTGAGCGGTCGGTGTAAATGGGACTGTTAAGGTTTGCCG
>NZ_LWGF01001381.1:0-710 GCF_001635355.1 Oleiphilus sp. HI0125 | reverse complement strand
ACGCGACCATCTAGACCATCCAACACCATGCATACAAATATTGCGATCGCCGCATTTTCAAAGTTGCCATTCATCGCCGCAACGATTGCATAGAATCCCGAAAACAACGAAGCAGTTGTAAACAGGTTAGGCAACAAATATATGCCTTTACCCATACGCGACTTTGGTTTGTCCGCTGACGACTCAGTCTCCGACTTAATATTGTCGGCCCCAGACTCGTGCAATGCACTTGTAGTATCTTGATTATTCTTTGACTCTTCGCTCATGACTTCTCAGCATATTCTGCGTACATAAAAAAACGGCCTGCAAGGATAATCCTTGCAGGCCGTTTAGTGTAGCGTTAATTAACAAAAACGCTTAGTTCTTCTCTTGATCAACGATCTTGTTAGACGCAATCCAAGGCATCATTGCACGAAGCTTAGCACCAGTCTCTTCGATTGGGTGAGCTGCGTTATTACGACGATATGCAGTCATAGATGCATAGTTAGTCGCACCTTCTTGGATAAACATCTTGGCGTACTCACCATCTTGAATACGCTTAAGTGCATTACGCATCGCCGCACGAGATTCATCATTGATAACCTCTGGACCGGTAACGTACTCACCGTACTCAGCGTTGTTAGAGATTGAGTAGTTCATGTTCGCGATGCCGCCTTCGTACATAAGGTCAACAATTAGCTTAAGCTCGTGCAAACATTCGAAGTAAGCCA
>NZ_LWGF01001380.1:0-692 GCF_001635355.1 Oleiphilus sp. HI0125 | reverse complement strand
AGACTCGGGGCTAAACATCTCAACAAGTAGTGTATTACTAGGCTTGTTACCCGCGATCACCTTATGCGGTGCGATACGTCGCGCTTCCTCTGGTGCAACACCTTTATCAAGAAGTTCTTGCTCTGCGTTCTTTCGCGATTTTCCAACCATTAGCGCGCGACTTTGAGCTAGACAGTTGCCAAGTAAGTGAGCGTGGTTATCACGTACGGGATAAGGACTGTTTTTCGCAATGATGAAATCGATAGGAACGGCGCCTCGTCCCTGATGAAATAATTGATGATAAGCATGTTGTCCGTTGGTGCCCGCTCCACCGAATAGCAATGGGCCACTGGCATAGCTAATTTGATGGCCTTCTGTATCAGAGGTTTTACCATTGCTTTCCATATCGAGTTGCTGTAAGTGCTCGGGCAAGAATCGTAGTTGATGGTCATAAGGGATAACCGCAATCGATGCGTGACCTAAAAAGCTCCGGTTCCACACTCCGATAAGCCCCAGCATTATAGGCAAATTGTTTTCGAATTCAGTTTCGTAGAAATGTTTATCCATGGCTTCTGCGCCATGCAATAACTTAATAAAATTATCGAAACCAAGTTGGAATGCGATTGGAAAACCTATTGCAGACCATAAAGAGTATCTACCGCCAACCCAATCCCACATAGGAAGAATATTCTCTTCGGCAATGCCAAAGGCAC
>NZ_LWGF01001379.1:0-817 GCF_001635355.1 Oleiphilus sp. HI0125 | reverse complement strand
GGATTGAAAATACTACGTTTGTTCGATATCGAACAAGGTACAGAAAAAGTCACCATCGGCTTAAACCTACCGTCTTCATCTTCAGCTACGAAAGCAAAGGACATTATCAAAATTGAGAATGTCTTTTTGACTCAACAGCAAGCTAGCCAATTAGCTATCTATGCGCCAAATGCGACAGTTAACCAAATTGAAGGCTACCGTGTTGTTAAAAAGCTTCCTCTAGCCCTACCTGAAGTAATCGAATCCGTATTCAAATGCCCGAACAGTAACTGCATCACCCATGGTGAGCCCGTCAACAGCAGCTTTAAAGTGATCGTCGATCAAGACGATGTGCGTATGAAGTGCAAATATTGTGAGCGTACTTTTGATAGTCACATCATGACTGATGCAAATTAAGACATTCGCCACTAAAAACGCCTGCTACCTTGCAGGCGTTTTTGTTTCTGACACTCAATCATTTACATACATAGATCTCACAAAGTAGCCTGAGAGCAAAACGCAACTGCATTATTAGATGTAGGTCTTCTCTTCACTCAACGCAATAACCCAGGCCCTAGCTCGAGCTCTAAAATGCAATAACCAAGAGCTATACTTCTCATGCTTTTTATATCTGATATGATGACCTGCTTTGCGAGTAGGCGAAATATTACTCATGCCTACCAAATAATAATCACGCAGCGGAGGCATGCATGAGCGACGCACTTAAAGGACGTAGTTTCACTAAATTACTGGATTTTTCTCAAGCAGAGATTGCAGATCTTCTTGAGCTATCTGCTAAGTTAAAAGCGGCGAAAAAAGATGGCACAGAAACACAAGC
>NZ_LWGF01001378.1:0-660 GCF_001635355.1 Oleiphilus sp. HI0125 | reverse complement strand
TGGTGTTGATATCGTAAACCAATAAATCACCGATTTCGTTCTGAATAAATTCTATCCCTGCAATATCAATTTCTTCTTTGCTTAAGAATGTTTCGAGCTGATTCATTAGGGCGTGATTATCGAAGGTATCTATCAATTCAAACTTGTTCTCAGGGGCGCTGGTTGGACAAAACGCATCAGAAATATCACATACATCCGCCGGACATAGTTCAAAGCCTCCATCAGTTTTGACTTTGACCGTGTATAAGAATTTCGCTCCTACAAATTCAGCACGAACAATAAAGGTTTGGTCTGACTTTATGTACTCTTGGATCAACCATGTTCCATCCAAGGGTTCTTCATAGTCATCACTTTCAATAAAGTTTTCTAAGTCAGAGATGCTATGAATGAGTTTTACGCCTAAGCCTTTACCGCCGCGATTAGGCTTAATAATAAACGGGATTTGATCGAAGTCTGTCGCTGCCTGTATCAGGTTTTCTTTACCGACTACGGCATGGGTAAGCGGCGTTTTGATACCATGCTTTTGCAATGCACAGTATTGAGAAAACTTGTCCACTTCATAGTATATCGCTCTTGGACCATTTATGATCTCGCGGTTATGCAATGTAAGCCAATTTAAGGTAAGCCGTGTTAACTCTGGTGCATAGCGATTCCCACGTG